>NZ_JANX01000223.1 GCF_000767795.1 Inquilinus limosus MP06
CAAGGGGAGGGGGGACTCATTTTGCTTTCGCCATGAGTGTCCCCGACGACCTGCGGGAATTCTGAAAAGGTCTCGCTTGCGGGAGAGGCCACACGCGCTCCTATGCTCGCGATGGCTTTAGCCAGGGATATGCGGATGCCGCCCCCTCACGGCGACTGCGGCAGCGGCAGCGCCACCGAGCCGCTGGACACCACCGCCAGCTTCCAGCCGTCGACCTGGGTGCCCTCGACATTCAGGTGGCCGACCAGGAATTTCAGCCGCTCCGCGTCGTCGCCGGTCGCCGTGCACATCCGGTCCTGCAGGTAGAAGGGCGGCTGCGCCTGGTAGTAGAGCGTGGCCTTGACCGCGACCGGGCGGCTGCCGGCCGGCAGGTCGGACAGCGGCAGGTCGTAGACCAGGCTGTCGCCGCCGCCCGCGGCATAGTCGGGGTCGTCGCCGACGCCGGTGGAGCCGGCCTCCTGCGCCAGCTCCTCGCCGGCGCCCAACGCCTTGGCGATCTGCGTGCGGTCAGACAAGGGCAGATAGCCCTGCGGCAGGATGCGGTTGTCCTTCACCGTGGTGCAGATCGACAGGAAGCTGGTGGTCAGCATGCCCTGCGGCGCCTTGCCGGGGCCGCACATCGCGGCGGTGGCGTCGGGCGGCGGGGTCGACACCAGCTCCTGGTAGATCTGGGCCTGGTCCTGCCGAGTGATGGTCTGGAAATGCGGCTGCATCAGCCGCGCCTCCGGCCGGATGCGGGACTTGCAGTCGTCGGTCCACCAGTATTCGCCGTCCAGCGGCTGGCCGGCCTGGTCGACCAGCGCGCCCGCCGCGTTGGTGCGGCCGGAGGCCCAGAGCGTGTCGCCGTTGCCGTCCAGCACCTGGAACTCGACGAAGGCGCGGCGGAAGCCGACGCCGGAGGGCAGCTTGTGCCCGGTCCTGCTGCGCACGGTCACGGTCGCCTGCAGCCGGCCGCCGTCCATCGACACCTTGCCGACGCCGACATCCGCGGTCTGGCTGGCGGCGAGGTCGAGCATCGCCTGCTCGGTCCGCACCAGCGGGGCGACGCCGCGGGTCAGCATCGGGTCCGCGGTGGGGATGCCGAGCACGTCGGGGAATTGCTGCGCAATCTTGATCAGGAAGACGTTCAGCCCGACCAGCGTGTGCGCGGCGAAGCCGTCGCGCACCTGCAGGTCGATATCCTCCGGCCCCAGGTTGTTCTCGGCCTCCGGGAAGTTGCTGTACTCCTGGATGCTGGCGATCTTGCTGCGGATCGGCTTGCCGTCCGCCGTCTTCGACGGCATGTGGCAATCCTGGCAGGACTGGGCCAGGCTGCCGGGGCCGAGCGGCAGCGGACCGTCGGGCGTGGTGCCGGTGCGGTAGGCGCTGAACGCCCATTCCGGATAGGTCGTCTGCTCGTAGATATGGGTGATGACCGCCGGGTCCTGCGTGGGCGTCGCCGTCTGGAGGGTCGGCGGGACCGCGGGCTGCAGCACCGGCAGGTGCACGGTGTGGCAGCTGCCGCAGACCTCGGAGCTCTTGATCGCGGCATTGTGCTCCGGCGTGATGCCGAGCGCGTTCTGCATCGGCTTGACCTGCGGCTTCTCGAACGGGCCGATCAGCTTGTCGGGCGCGCCGACCAGGAAGCTGCCGGTGAAGGTGCGGGCGAAGCCGGTGCTGTCCGGGTTCAGGAAATCCTGCCGCTCGGTGATGCAGGCGTTCTCCGGCGCGTCGGCGACGCCGGCGGCGGCCTGGCCCAGCGCCATGCGGTGGCAGGCCGTGCAGGAGATGCCGTCGCGGGCGAGCGCGCCGTATTTCGCCAGCGCCGCGGTGGGGTTGCCGTCCGGCCAGGGCACCGCGTTCACCATCTCGCGGGTGAAGTCGAGGCACTTGCCGGAATCGGCGAAGGTGTCGATGTGGAACTGCCGCTGGCCCTGGATGCCGTGGCAGCCGAGGCAGGTGTCCTGGACGATCTGCTTCGCATCGGGATGGAAGGTCTGGGTCTCGCTGGCCAGTTGGGCGAAAAAGAACGGGTCGCGCCCGGCCAGCCCCATCGGCGAGCTGCGCCAGGTGGCATAGGGCGACAGGTTGAACAGGGTGTCGCCATGCGGGTTCGGCGCCGTCATGTCGAATTGCAGCCCGGTGCTGCCGGCGTCGTGGCAGCCCAGGCACTGGGTCGAGGAGACGAACTGGTCCGCCGCGCGCGGGCCGCCGGCGGCGACCCAGGTGTTGTCGTAGCTGGCCGACGGCATCATCGGCACCGAATCCCAGCCCGGCATCTTCAGCAGATAGGCGCGCAGCGCCTGGTCGACTGCCGTGTCGGCCTGGTACAGCGGCTCGCCCAGCCGGGTCACGTCGTCCGGCGGCAGGGTGACGGCGCGGTGATGGTCCGGCGGCGTCGGCGGCGAGAACCAGGACTGGCTGAGATAGACCAGCGGCCGCCCCGGCTCGCCCTCCATGTTGCGCGGCGAGGCGAAGGTCAGGTTGTCCTTGGCCGAGGCATGGCAGTTCATGCAGTACTGGGCGAAGCCCATATTGCCGATGCCGTTGTTCGGGCTCGCCGGCCAGTCGGGCGACCAGCCGCCATTCGGCCCGAAGCCGTACCAGCCCCAGAACCAGCCGTCATGCGAGGCCTTGCTGTCGCGGATCATCACCGCGGCGCCGGAGGTCGGGTACAGCTTCACCGGATCGACACCGGCGCAGGCGGCGGCCGGATACGGGAACATCTCCTTGACCATGATCGCCCCGTCCGGCACCGCGGGCGGCGGGTTCGTCCCCGCCGTCTCGCCGGAGCGGTGCGCGACCAGCCAGTCGGCCATGTCGGGCGAATACCAGATCACCACCGGGGTGTGGGTGCCGAAGCCCTTGCCCTGCCAGGCGCCGTCCACCAGGGTCGCGGTGAAGGGGCCGGCATCGCGGACATGCTTGTCGCGCCGCCAGCCGGAGGCGGCGTCGCGGTGGCAGTAATTGCCGAAGAACTGGTTGAGCTTGGCCTCGTACTGGTCGAGCGGCAGGGCCGAGGGATGGCGCACGGCGTCGATCAGGCTCTTGCACAGATCCGGATCCGTCGGCGTCAGCGGCAGCGGCCGTTCGGCGGTGCAGATGGCCGGGTCGGCCAGGGCCGGCGCGGTGAGGAGAAGGAGGCCGGCGGCCAGCAGCAGACCGGCCCGGCGCGCCGCCCCGCGAAGCCGCGCCATCGGGCTCCCGTCGGCCGAATCCATCGCTTTGCGCATGACGCCCCCGGCGGCTTGCCAATTCTTCGACTCAAAACAGAAACGCGGCCGAATTCAGAAATTCCTAAAACAGGATCAACCTATCACCTGGAATCGGCGATATCCAATTGCTTAATTCGCGAATAATTTTTTCTAAATGCAATCCCAGCGTGTCTAACGGGCGGGTCGCCCCGCTCAAAGACGTCATGGCGAGCCCCGAAAGGGGCGTGGCCATCCATAGGCCGGTGCGAGCGGCCCTGGATGGCCACGCCCCTTTCGGGGCTCGCCATGACGGTTGATGTCAGTCTCAAAAAACCCGGAGCAGGCCCCCGGCGATCGATGCCGGGGGCCTGCGACCGAACTCAGGCGATGTCGAACCGGTCGAGGTTCATCACCTTGGTCCAGGCCGCGGCGAAGTCCTTGGCGAACTGCGCTTGGCCGTCGGAGCTGCCATAGACCTCGGCCAGCGCCCGCAGCTGCGAATGCGACCCGAAGATCAGGTCGACGCGGGTGGCGGTCCACCGGACCTCTTCCGTCTTCCGGTCCCGGCCCACGAACACGCCGTGGGCATCCGCGGAGGGCTGCCACTTCGTGCTCATGTCGAGCAGGTTGACGAAGAAGTCGTTGGTCAGCACGCCCGGCCGCCTGGTGAAGACGCCATGCGGGGAGTTCCCGGCATTGGCGCCCAGCACGCGCAGGCCGCCGACCAGGACCGTCAGCTCGGGCGCCGTCAGCGTCAGCAGCTGCGCCCGGTCGACCAGCAGCTCCTCGGGCGGCAGCAGGTGCGTGCCGCTGCTGAGATAGTTGCGGAACCCGTCGGCCTTCGGCTCCAGCGGCGCGAAGGAGTCGACGTCGGTCTGCTCCTCCGTCGCGTCGGTGCGGCCCGGGGTGAAGGCCACCCGCACGTCCTGCCCGGCATCCTTCGCCGCCTTCTCGACCGCGGCACCGCCGGCGAGGACGATCAGGTCGGCCAGCGAGATCTTCCTGCCGCCGGCCGCCGAGGCGTTGAAGTCCTTCTGGATCCCCTCCAGGGTCTCCAGCACCTTGGCCAGCTGCTCCGGCTGGTTGACCTCCCAGAACCGCTGCGGCGCCAGGCGGATGCGCGCGCCGTTGGCGCCGCCCCGCTTGTCGGAGCCGCGGAAGGTCGAGGCCGACGCCCAGGCGGTGGCGACCAGCTGCGGCACGGTGAGCCCGGAGGCCAGCACCTTCGCCTTCAGCGCCGCGACATCCCCTTCATCGACCAGCGGGTGGTCGACCTCGGGCAGCGGGTCCTGCCAGATCAGCGTCTCCTGCGGCACCAGCTTGCCCAGATAGCGGGCCCGCGGGCCCATGTCGCGATGGGTCAGCTTGAACCAGGCGCGGGCGAAGGCGTCGGCGAACTCCTCCGGATGCTCGTAGAAGCGCCGCGAGATCTTCTCGTAGACCGGGTCGAAACGCAGCGACAGGTCGGTGGTCAGCATGCCCGGGGCGTGCCGCTTCGACGGATCGTGCGCATCGGGGACTTGGCCGGCACCGGCGCCGTTCTTCGGTGTCCACTGATGGGCACCGGCCGGGCTCTTGGTCAGCTCCCATTCATATTCGAACAGGTTGCGGAAGAACTCGTGGCTCCACCTGGTCGGCGTCGAGGTCCAGGTCACCTCCAGGCCGCTGGTGATCGCGTCGCCGGCGAAGCCGCTGCCATGGCTGCTCATCCAGCCAAGGCCCTGCTCGACGATGTCGGCGCCTTCTGGCTCCTTGCCCACCTTGGCGGCGTCGCCGGCGCCATGGGTCTTGCCGAAGCTGTGGCCGCCGGCGATCAGGGCCACCGTCTCCTCGTCGTTCATCGCCATCCGGCCGAAGGTCTCGCGGATGTCGCGGGCCGCGGCGATCGGGTCCGGATTGCCGTTCGGGCCTTCCGGGTTGACATAGATCAGGCCCATCTGCACGGCGCCGAGATGGCCCTGCAGCTCGCGGTCGCCGCTGTAGCGCTCGTCGCCCAGCCACTTGCCCTCGGGGCCCCAGAAGATGTCCTGGTCGGGCTCCCAGGTGTCCGGGCGGCCGCCGGCGAAGCCGAAGGTCTTGAAGCCCATCGATTCGAGCGCGACGTTGCCGGTCAGGATCAGCAGGTCGGCCCAGGACAGCTTGCGGCCGTATTTCTGCTTGATCGGCCACAGCAGGCGGCGGGCCTTGTCGAGGTTGCCGTTGTCCGGCCAGCTGTTCAGCGGCGCGAAGCGCTGCTGGCCCCGCCCACCGCCGCCGCGACCGTCGCCGATGCGGTAGGTGCCGGCGCTGTGCCAGGCCATGCGGATGAACAGGCCGCCGTAATGGCCGAAATCGGCCGGCCACCAATCCTGCGAGTCGGTCATCAGGGCCCGCAGGTCCTTGATCACCGCATCCAGGTCGAGGGTCTTGAATTCCTTGGCGTAATCGAACGACTCGCCCATCGGGTCGGAGAGGGCGGAGTGCAGGTGGAGCACCGAAAGGTTCAGCTGGTCCGGCCACCAGTCGCGGTTGGTGTGACCACGGCTGCCGCCGCCGGTAACGGGGCACTTGCCTTCGCTGGCCATGTTTCCTCCGTTCGCGCTGCTCAGTTTTGAGTCGTTCTAAACTAGAACGATCCCAAGCCGGAGTCACCAGCCCTTCCGACACGGCGATCGATCGCATGATGGGAGGATTGTCGACTGCAGCGGGGGCAGGGGCGCGATGGACATCCGGCCGCCGCGGCCCCATCTCATCCCGGCTGCAACCGCCCGGGATCCGCCTTGGACCACGCCGCCGAACTGGACCGCCTGGACCGCCTCGCCACCCTGCTGGATTCACGCTGGCGCCTGCCGCTGCTGGGCTGGCGCTTCGGCCTGGATTCGGTGATCGGGCTGGTGCCGGGGCTGGGCGACGCGGCCGGCGGGCTGCTCTCCGCCTGGCTGATCCTGCGGGCGCGGCGCCTCGGCGCGCCGAACCGGGTGCTGGCGATGATGGCCGGCAACGTCGTGCTGGACGTCGCCCTGGGCAGCGTGCCGGTGCTGGGCGACATCCTCGATATCGGGCTGAAGGCCAACCGCCGCAACGCCCGGCTGCTGCGGCGGCATTTCGAGCGGCAGGGCGCCTGAGCCTCAGCCGACCGGCCGCGCGAGAGGGAACTGCCAGGTGCCGTCGAGGATCTCCGCCCGCGGCCGGAACAGCCGCACGGTGTAGTTCCAGCCCGGCGTGATCGGCAGGCAGTTCACTGCCGCGGCGTCGTCGCAGCCGCCGAACTGGATGGTGACCATGCCGTCCGCGCCCGCCTTCGCCGTCAGGCTGTTCACCGCATAGGCGTGCCGCGGGTTCGGCTGCAGATAGCCGGCGCTGTTGTAGACCGTGAGCGACCAGAAGCCGTCGACCGGCACTTCGCCGACCGTCAGCCGGTACACGGTGGCGCCGTCGTTGCGGGCCGGGGTGATCGGCAGGTACAGCCCGTCCTTTTCCGGATTGCCGCCCCACAGCAGGGCCGTGCCGATCAGGTGCCGCACCGGGTCGACCTCGGCCGGGCCGGCGCCGAACATCCGGCGCGTGTCGGTCACGGTGGTGCCGAGCTGCTGCAGCGCCGCCCGGATGGTGCCGAGGCTGGCCAGGTCCCAATCCGGCACCGCGAAGCTGCCGGGCCGGTCCTGGGCCAGCGTCACCTTGTCCTGCAGCGCATGGACCCGGGCGACGTCGTCCGGGCTGGCGAAATCGACCAGGAAACGCACCACGACGATGGCGTAGCGCGTGCCGATCGCCTCCCGCGTCAGGGTGTGGCTGCCGGCATCGTAGAAGGTCGCCCGGGTGTACTGGTCCTGGTTGACGACCTGCATCCCCATGTAGCGCCGGCCGGCGTCGGGCAGCGTGACCGTCGCCGGCCCGGCGTCGAGGTCGAGGATGGCGAAGGAATAGAGCGTGTCGCGGTTGCCGCGGACGATGCCCTGCTGCGCCGGGGGCGACAGCTCGCGCCCGTGCTTGAACCGGCCGAAGCCGCCGGCCTTCGCCACCCCGGCGAAATACACGTCGGTCTGGGCGCGGTCATAGGTCTCGACCGTGACCGGCATCGCCGTCTGCGCCGATGCGGCGCTCGCCATCAACAGGGTCATGGCCGCGAGGATCCTTCTGCTGGTCTTGATCATGGTGCTTTCCGGGTGACGCGGGGGGCCTTCCGCGCACAGGAGATGACCTAGCCGCATCTGGAAATGAAGCGTCGCCGATGACCATCGGTCTCTCATATCTGGTAGGCTGGCGGCATGGATCTGAACGCCGCCCGCATGTTCGTCGCCGTCGTCCAGGCCGGCAGCCTGTCGGCCGCGGCGGCCCGCCTGGGCGTCCCGCTGCCGACGCTGAGCCGCCGCATCCGCGAGCTGGAGCGGCAGCTGAGGGTGCAGCTGCTGGAGCGGTCGACCCGCGGCACCAGGCTGACCGATGCCGGGGCCCGCCTCTACGAGCATGCCGGGCGCGGCGTCGAGGCGCTGCTGGAGGCCGAGCAGGCGGTGGTCAGCGACCAGGCCCGGCTGAAGGGGCGGCTGCGCCTGTCCCTGCCCCAGACCTTCGAGCCGTGGTGGGATCTGCTGGCCGCCTTCCAGCGCCGTTATCCGGACATCGAGGTCTTCGTCTACTCGACCGAGCGGCGCATGGACCTGGTGGAGGACGGCATCGATGTCGCCCTGCGCGTCGGCGCCATCGTGCATGAGGCGATGGTGGCGCGTCCGGTCCTGAGCTTCCGCAACGTGCTGGTCGCCGCCCCGGCGCTGGTCGAGCGGCTGGGAGCGCCCGCCGATCCCGAGGCGCTTCGAGGCTTCCCCTGCGCGGTGTGGTCGACGCGGATCGACGCCCCGGTGCGATGGGAGCTGGGTGGCCAGGCGGTGACGCCCCGGGCGGTGCTGACCGCCAACGACTATCACCTTCTGTGCCACCGCGCCCTGGCCGGCGACGTGGTGACCGAGCTGCCGCCCTTTCTGGCCGCCGGCCCGATCCGCGACGGCCGGCTGGTGCCGCTGCTGCCGGACCACCCGCTGCCGGAATGGGCGCTGCACCTGCTCTATCCGCCGCACCGCCACCCGTCGCGGATCGTCCGCACCTATCTCGACTTCTGCCAGGCCTGGCTGCCGAACGTCGCCCGGGCGTGCACCATCAATGCCACCAGCTGAGCGACAAACTTGCTTTAATGACCTATCAAACCAATATTATGGTCAGACTGGTCAGAGATGTGGCATGGCGGAGTGGCAGGTCCAAGAAGCGAAGGCGCGCTTCAGCGAGGTGGTCGAGAAGGCCCGGACCGAGGGGCCGCAGACGATCACGCGCCACGGCCGCGAGCGTGCGGTGCTGCTGTCGATCGAGGATTACCGTGCTCTGCTGTCGCGCCAGACGGATGTCCGGGACCTTCTGCTCGGCGGCCCGAAGGTGGACGACTTCACCATCGAGCGCGACGGCGATCGCGGCCGTGAGATTGCACTGTGACCGGCGGCGCCGGTTTCCTCCTGGACACCAATATCCTGTCGGAGACCCGCCGAACGCGGGCCGAACCTCGGGTTCTATCCTTTCTGTCGCAAACCGACCCGGCGCGGCTGTTCGTCAGCGTCCTGACGCTCGGCGAGCTGCGCAAGGGCATCGAGACCAGGCGCCGGTCCGACGCGGGGATGGCCGCCAGGCTCGGCGCCTGGGCCGATGCGCTGGAAGCGGGCTTCGCCAACAGGATCCTTGCCGTTGATGCGGCAACGGCGAAGCTGTGGGGCGAACTGTCCGCCGACCGCCCGCGACCGGTCATCGACACGCTGCTCGCGGCCACGGCGATCGCGCACGACCTCACTCTGGTCACGCGCAACGTTGCGGATGTCGCCGGCACCGGCGCGGCAGTCCTCAATCCCTGGGGATGAGCATCGCCCTCAGGGGATGAGCCAGCCGGCCTTCAAGGTGCCGCCGGTCCAGTCGAACAGGGCTCGGCGGTCGGCGCCGGGGACCAGGCGCACCCAGTCGATGCGGTCGGCCG
>NZ_JANX01000224.1 GCF_000767795.1 Inquilinus limosus MP06
CGACAGGGCGGGAAGGGGATGGAAGGAGAGGGATTCGGTGGGCGGCACAGGCCGTCGGGACCCCGTGGGTGAGAGGCAGCAGCTTGCGGTTCATATGGGGGGCGGCCGGCCGGAATGAAGGCGACGTGGACGCCAGGCCACCCCCTCAGTCATCGGCGATCGAGCGGATGACCCGCGCCGGGTTGCCGCCGACCAGGCTGTCCGGCGGCACGTCGCGGGTGACGACCGACCCCGCCGCGACCACGGAATTCTCGCCGACCGTGACGCCGCCGATGACGATCGCGCCGGCGGCGATCCAGACATTCCGCCCGATCACGATCGGCTTCGCGATGACGGCGTCGCGCCGCCGCGACGGCGCCAGGGGATGGCCGGAGGTGATGAGGCTCACATTCGGCCCGATCATCACGTCGTCGCCGATGTCGATCCCGCCGAGGTCATAGAAGGTGCAGTTCTGGTTCACGAAGACATTGCGCCCGACCCGGATGTCGGGGCCGCCGGTGGTGTAGAAGGGCGGGATCAGCCGGAAGCCGTCATCCACCGCCCTGCCGGTCAGTTCGCTGAACAGGGCCCGGACCTCGTCCGCGTCGTCGAAGGTCAGGCGGTTGAGGGCGGCGGTGAGCGCCATCGCCCGCCTGACGGCGGCCAGCATGGCCGCCGATTCCGGCGTTCGCCTCGGAATGATCCTGGTGCGATCGTCATCCGCCATTCTGTCCTCCGGTCGCGTCGCGCGAGCCGCCGGCGCATCGCGCCGCGCCGGAGGCCGCGGAGTGTAGCCAGCGGGGCGAGGGGCTGGAATCCATGCCGCGCCGGGCGCCTCGACACCGGACGACTTCCGCCCCACACTTGTCCGGCTTATCCTCGATTCCGCCATTTCCGCAAACGGCCCTCACGGCATGCCGACACCTGGCGGATCGTCGGCGCGACCTCGGGGCGCTTCGTGTCGCTCATGTCCAAGCCTGTGGGGAACGCAATGAGCTTGTCCGGCATCTTCGCCCGGGTGGTCGCGCTGGTCGGCGCTGGGGCGGTCTTCGTGCGGCACCGGAACGACGGCCCGCAGACACCGGCCTTCGGCAGTGCGCCGGCGATCCCTGCGGCGAAGCCGCAGGGCAGCATCCCGACCCTGAAGATGCCGACCGCGAAGGGATGGGCCGCGGGGCAGACGCCGGTCGCCGCGCCGGGGCTGCGGGTCAACGCCTTCGCCCCCGGCCTGAAGCATCCGCGCTGGATCCACGTGCTGCCGAATCGCGACGTGCTGGTGGCCGAGGCGCTGAGCGTGCCGGGGGGCATCCGCTCCGTCTTCGACTACGCCATGGTCAGCACGATGAAGCGGGCCGCCGCGGTGGGGGAGAGCCCGAACCGCATCACCCTGCTGCGCGATGCCGATGGCGACGGCGTCGCCGAGACCCGCGAGGTGTTCCTCAGCGGGCTGAACCAGCCCTTCGGCATGGCGCAGCTCGGCGACACGCTCTATGTCGGCAACACCGACGGCGTGGTGGCCTTTCCCTATGCGCGCGGCGACACCCGCATCACCGCCGCCGGGCAGACGCTGGCAAGGTTCAAGCCCGGCGGGCACTGGACGCGCAGCCTGCTGGCCAGCCCCGACGGGCGGAAGCTCTATGTCGGCGTCGGCTCGCTCAGCAACATCGCGGAGCACGGGATGGCGGCGGAGGAAGGCCGGGCGGCCATCCACGAGCTGGATCTCGACAGCGGCAAGGTCCGCATCTTCGCCTCCGGCCTGCGAAACCCGGTCGGCATGGCGTGGGAGCCGACGACGAGCGCCCTCTGGACCGTGGTGAACGAGCGCGACGGGCTGGGCGACGAGACGCCGCCCGACTACCTGACCTCGGTGCGCGACGGCGGCTTCTACGGCTGGCCCTATTGCTACTGGAACCGGATCGTCGACGACCGGGTGCCGCAGGACCCGGCGCTGGTCGCATCGGCCATCACCCCCGATTTCGCCCTGGGCGGCCACACCGCGTCGCTGGGCCTGTGCTGGGTTCCGGCCGGCACGCTGCCCGGCTTCCCCGACGGCATGGCGATCGGCCAGCACGGCTCCTGGAACCGCAGCAAGCTCAGCGGCTACAAGCTCGTCTTCGTGCCGTTCGAGAACGGACGCCCCGCCGGGCCGGTGCGCGACATCCTGACCGGCTTCCTGTCGCCCGACGAGCGCGTCTCCTATGGCCGGCCGGTCGGCGTCACCATCGGCCCGGACGGCAGGTCGCTGCTGATGGCGGACGATGTCGGCGACGTGATCTGGCGGGTCACGGGGGCGCAATGACCGCCGCCGCGCCCGGCTTCCTGGGCTTTCCCGACCGCCTTCCCGGCGGCCGCGGCCCCCGGATCGTGCTGTTCGGGGCCGGGCACGGCACCACCTATCCCGCCGCGGACAGCAGGGGCCATGCCCTGGCGCCCGATGCCATCCGCGCCGCCAGCCGGGACGATGCGGACCTCGTCGAGCATTGGGACTTCGATCTCGGCGGTCCGCTGTTCGACGGCGGGCCGGCCTGCTGCATCGATATCGGCAACATCCCGACCGCGATGCGCGACAATGAGGGGAACCGGGCCCGGATCGAGGAGCGGACGCGCCAGGTGCTGGCGTCGGGCGCCGTGCCGATGCTGCTGGGCGGCGACGATTCGGTCGTCATCCCCTTCCTGGCGGGCTTCGCCGACCACGGGCCGGTCTGGATCCTGCAGATCGACGCCCATATCGACTGGCGCGACGAACGGCATGGCGAGCGCCACGGCTATTCCAGCCCGATGCGCCGCGCCAGCGAGATGGCGCATGTCGCCGGGATGGTGCAGGTCGGCCTGCGCGCGGTCGGCAGCGCGCGGGAGGAGGAGATCGACGCGGCGCGGCGCTACGGCAGCCGCTTCGTGACCGCCCGCGAGGTCCACGCCCACGGCGTCGACGCGGCGCTGCGGCACATTCCGGAGGGGGCGCAGGTCGTCGTCACCCTGGACTGCGACGGCCTCGACCCCGGCATCATGCCGGGCGTGGCGGCGCCGACGCCGGGCGGCCTCAGCTACACCCAGGCGATCGACCTGATCGCCGGCCTCGGCAGGCGGGCGCGGATCGCCGGCTTCGACCTGGTCGAGCTCTATCCCCCCGCGGATGCCGGCGGCCTGTCCGCCGTCACGGCGGCGCGCCTGCTCGTCAACGCGATCGGCACCGTCGTCCGGCGGGGCTGAGCCCCCTCAAGACTGAGGCCCCGGACGCGTCCGGGGCCTCTGCGCTTTCGATGCCGGTGTCCGCCAGGTTCAGGCGGCCTTGCGCTCCTTGAGGAAGCGGAAGAACTCCACGCCCTCGCGCAGGCGGCGCTTCATCATCTCCGGGCTGCGCACCATCTCGCCGACGATCGAGGCGATCTTCGGGGCGCGGAAGTAGAAGCGCCGGTAGAAATCCTCCACCGAGTGGAAGATCTCGCCATGGCTCAGATGCGGGTAGTGCAGCGGCGCGATCTGCACGCCCTTCTCATCCACCAGCTCGGCATGGTCCGCGTCCAGCCAGCCGTTCTCCACCGCCTGATTGTACAGGAAGGTGCCCGGATAGGGCGCCGCCAGCGACACCTGGATGGTGTGCGGGTTGATCCGGGTGGCGAAGCGGATGGTCTCCTGGATCGTCTCCTTGGTCTCGCCCGGCAGGCCCAGGATGAAGGTGCCGTGGATCTGGATGCCGAGCTCGTGGCAGTCCTTGGTGAACCGCTCCGCGACCTCGATCCGCATGCCCTTCTTGATGTTGTGCAGGATCTGCTGGTTGCCGGATTCGTAGCCGACCAGCAGCAGGCGCAGGCCGTTGTCGCGCATCACCTTCAGGGTCTCGCGCGGCACGTTGGCCTTGGCGTTGCACGACCAGGTGACGCCGAGCTTGCCCAGCTCGCGCGCGATCGCCTCGGCCCGCGGCGCGTCGTCGGTGAAGGTGTCGTCGTCGAAGAAGAACTCGCGGATCTGCGGCATCGTCTGCTTCGCCCAGCGGATCTCGTCGATCACATGGCCGACGCTGCGGGTGCGGTAGCGGTGCCCGCCCACGGTCTGCGGCCACAGGCAGAAGGTGCAGCGCGACTTGCAGCCGCGGCCGGTGTAGATCGACAGGTACGGGTGCTTCAGATAGCCGATGAAATAGTCCTCGATCACCAGGTCGCGGTGATAGACCGGGCTGACGAAGGGCAGCGCATCCATGTTCTCGAGCGTCGCGCGCTCCGGGTTGTGGACCACCACGCCTTCGGAGTTGCGGTATGTCAGCCCGTCGATCTTCGACAGGTCGCGGCCGTCGGCGACCTCCTTGATGGTGAAGTCGAACTCGTTGCGGGCGACGAAGTCGATCAGCGGCGACCCGGCCATGCTGCCGTTCGGGTCGACCGCCACCTTGGCGCCGACCAGCCCGGCCTTCAGGTTCGGGTTCACCGCCTTCAGCGCCTCGATCATCTTGACGTCGGAGGCGAAGGACGGGGTCGAGGTATGCAGGACGGCGAGGTCGTAATCCTTGGCCTGCGCGGCCACCGCGGCGGGGCTGATGCGCGACGGCGGGCCGTCGATCAGCTTCGAGCCCTCGACCAGCGCCGCCGGCTGGGCCAACCAGGTCGGGTACCAGAAGGACTTGATCTCGCGCTTGGCCTGGTAGCGCGAGCCGGCACCGCCGTCGAAGCCGTCGAAGGACGGCGCCTGCAGGAACAATGTCTTCATCGTCATGGGGAGGGAGGCCTCCGATCCGTCACCAAGGTGCCGTCTGGTACGAGTTGATACAAATGGCCCCGCCAGTTCACGCCGGAGCCGAGATAGCTCACGACGAAAACCGCGAAGGCCAGCAGGTCGCGCGCCGGAATCAGCCAGTAGGGCCGCGGCGGCAGAGAGTAGGCGCGTTCGAAGCGAATGCACAGCCCGATCCGCAGGGCCAGCGCCAGCCCGGCCAGCGCCAGGGCCGGCATCCCTCCGCCCAGGGCCCAGGCGATCAGTGCCGCCGGGAAGGGATGGGTGATCAGCGACCCGGCATAGCCGAGGGGGTCGATGCTCTTGATGGTGCGGGCCCAGCGCATCTCATGCGCCCACATCGTGCCGGCCGAGGCCTCGCTGCACAGGTGGCCGATCAGCTGGGTCGACACCGCGACCCGGCGGCCGGCGGCCCAGACCGCGGCGCCGATGGCGTAATCCTCGGCCAGCAGGTCGGCGAAGGCCGTCAAGCCGCCGATCTCCGCCAGCATGTCGCGGCCCATCACGATGGTGGTGCCGATGCAGGGCCGCGCCAGGCGCAGGCCCAGGCCGACGATCACGCTCGGCGTGAAATGCGCGTCCATGCCCAGGCCGATCAGCCGCGACCATACGCCGCCGGTCGGCACGCCGTGATACAGGCAGGTGACGCAGCCGACCCCGGGGGCCTGCAGCTCCGCCACCATCTGCCGCAGATGGTCGGGCGGCACCCGCACGTCGCTGTCGGAGAAGACCACGACGTCGTGGCGGATCCGCTCCGCCATGTTGATCAGGTTGGAGACCTTGCGGTTGCTGCCGTGCCGGCGGGCATCCACCACCAGCTCCAGCGCCGCCTGCGGAAAGGCCTGGCGCAGCTGCGCGACCACGGCCAAAGCGGGGTCGCGCGGATCGGCCACGCCCAGCAGGATCTGCACCGGGCCGGGATAGTCCTGGCGGCAGAAGGAGGCGAGATTCTCGAACAGCCCGGGCTCGACGCCGTGCAGCGGCTTGATCACGGTGATCGACGGAAAGCTGCCGGGCTCCGGCGGGCGCCGCCTCGCGTGGCGGCCGGTCAGCAGGATGGCCAGGCCCAGATAGACGCATCCGAGCGCCGCCAGGATCAGGACCGGGATCAGCAGGACGTCCAGCATCGTTCGTGCCCGCGCGCTTCACGCCGGGCCCGGACCACGGGTCCGGCATCGGCGAGGATGATGCGCAAGCTAGAGCGCCGGCATCCCTTTAGGGAATGCCTAATTTTTGACATCTGTCATCTGGGGCTTCGGAGGACTCTTCCTGAGTCCCCCTCCCCTTGCGGGAGGGGGAGCTGGAAAAGACTCACTTCAGCGATGTGTGAATTGGACGGGTCAGCCGCCGGTGGCGATCTTGTAGTCGGGCAGGGCGCCCAGGTCGCCCCGGTAGACGAAGGCGGGGTGGTTCTTCACCAGCACCGGCTCCAGCTGGCCGTACTCGGCCGCGACCAGCCGGCCGCCGACGCCCAGCGTGCCGCCGATGCGGATGATCGCCAGCAGCACCTGGCCGTTCGGGGCGATGACGAAATCGGCGATCTCGCCGATCGGGCGCTGCGCCGAATCGAGCACGTCGGACCGGATCAGCCGGGTGGCCAGCGAGCCGTGGGTCGGGTCCTGCGGGTTGGCGATGGCCTCGTCGATCGCCTTGGCAGTGTCCTCATAGCCCTGCTGCACCTTCCGGCCGGCCTGGTCGAGGGCCTTGCCGGCCTGGTCCAGCAGGTTCTGCATGTCCTGGGCGGAGGCCGGGCCGGCCAGCAGCAGCGCGGCGGCGGTGACGGCCATGGGCAGGCGGATGGAACGCATGTCTTTCCTCCAGTCTCGCGGTCGCGGATGCGGAACCGAGATAAGGGTCCGAAGCCGGAACATGTTCCTTAAATGCGGCGGGAGATAGGGCTTTTGATGGGGCTTCATTGCGGTTGTGAGTCTCTACGGCGAGCGTGCTCGCGCCGCCTGGCGGGACCTTTTCACAACGGCCACCCCCTCGCCGTCATTGCGAGGAGGCGAAGCCGACGAAGCAATCCATCGGCCCGCTCGAGCGGCTGCATGGATTGCTTCGCTGCGCTCGCAATGACGGGAAAGGGGCCGTGGGCCGATCTCAAGAGGCCACCGCCGTCACTCCGGCGCGTAGCTGCCGTCCAGCTGGTCGATCCGCTGCATCGCCCGGTCGGCCTGGCAGCGGCTGCGGGCGGCGTCGCCCAGCAGCGCGGCCGCGGCGGCGCAGTCGCTCTCGGCGAAGCGCGCCCAGGCTTGCTGCGCCGCCAGGAAGGCGTCGCGCCAGCGGCCGGTATCGGCGACCCCGTCCGGCGGGCTGCCCGCCAGCCCGGCGGCGAAGGCCTCCAGCCTGCCGGCATAGAGCCGGTGCAGGGTGGCGAACGGGTCCTGCGGGTCCAGCGCGCCGCCGTCGCCCTCGGCCAGCGCCAGCTCGGTCTCGGGGTCGTGGTTATAGAACCCGTTATATTCGATCCGCAGGCTGGCCCGGCGCTCGCCGGTTGCCGTCGACGGCCAGCTCAGCAGCAGGAAGCTGTCGGAGCCGCGGGTCTCCAGGATTCGGGTGGCGACGCGCGGCGCCGGGGTGCCGTTCTCGACCACGGTCACGGCATAGCAATCGCTCGACGCCTCGCCGGCGCCGGGCTGGGTGCTGTCGCATTGGCCCTCGGGCCGCAGCACGTCGATGCCGCTCTCGTCGATCAGGCGCAGCAGCAGGTCGGTCTGGCCCGGCGCCAGCCGCGCCGACAGCACCTCGACGGACAGCACCTGCTCCGCCCGCGCCGGCAGGGCGGGGAGGAGGAGCACCAGCAGAAGAAGGGCCGCCCGCCTCATGG
Organism: Inquilinus limosus MP06; assembly: GCF_000767795.1. GTDB lineage: Bacteria > Pseudomonadota > Alphaproteobacteria > DSM-16000 > Inquilinaceae > Inquilinus > Inquilinus limosus_E. Next base: position 7,532 of record NZ_JANX01000224.1, read on the forward strand.
CGTCGCCCCGGCCAGGCCGCGCCGGTACGCCTCCAGCTGGTCGATGCGGTCGATGGTGCGCAGCGTCCGGCACCAATCCTCCGCCGCCGGGGTCGCCTCCAGCGGCGCTTTGCAATCGGCGTCCTTCAGCGCGATCCAGTCGCGCTCGGCCTGGACCAGCAGCCGGCGCGCCTCCGCATCCGTCGTCAACCGGGGGCTGGCGGTCAGCGCGTCATAGACCTCGTTCAGCCGCCGGTCCTGGAAGGCGTGAAGCGGCGCCCAGGGATTGTCCGGGTTGTCGAAGCCCGGCGCCTTGGCCAGGTCGATCGCCGTCTCCGGGGCGCGGCTGCGGACGACGTCGTCCCACAGCTTGAAGGACAGGTCGAGCCGCAGCGCGCGGGCCGATTTCGGATCGGCCGGGGTGCGGTAGCTCAGCAGCAGATAGGCGGTGCTGCCGTGGTTGAGCATCAGGTCGTAGGACAGCTTGCCGACGGGCTTGCCGTTCTCGCTGGCCGCGATCCTGTAGCAGCCGGTCTCCTGCGGGTCGTCGGTGCGGGCATAGCCGCTGCCGTCGCAGCGGTCGGCATCGGCCGGCAGGGCGCTGGGGTCGAGGCCGTTGCCGGTGACCATCAGCACCAGCACGACATCGGCCTCCGGCCCGGTCCGGGCGGCGACCACCTGGACGTCCAGCGACGGCGCCTCGGCCGCGCCGGCGACGCCCGGGATCATCAGCGCGGCTAGGCCGGCCACGGCGGCAAGCGCTCTCATGACGATGGAGAACGGTTCCTCAAGCAGCGCTGCGCGGGCGCGGCGTGTCGCTGACGCCGTCGATATCCGGCGCCTGGCCGTAGCTCATGCGCCGCATCTGCTCGATCACCTGGGCCATCTCCGCCTCGGTCAGGCGCGGCGGCTCGCCGATCGCCAGAGCGTGGACATACATCTTGGCCAGCACCTCGACCTCGACCGCCCGCCACATCGCTTTGGCGAAGCTCTCGGCCAGCACGATCAGGCCGTGATGGCCCAGCAGGCAGGCGGTGCGGCCCTCCAGCGCCTTCAGCGCGTGGTCCGACAGCTCCTGCGTGCCGAAGCAGGCATAGGGCGAGCAGCGGATGTCGGTGCCGCCGGCCACCGCCACCATGTAGTGGAAGCAGGGGATGCCCTTCTCATGCACCGCCAGCGTGGTCGAGAACACCGAATGCGTGTGCAGCACGACGTTCACGTCGGTGCGGTTCTTCAGGATGTCGCGGTGGAAGCGCCATTCGGAGGAGGGCAGGCGGCGCCCGTCATAGCTGGCGTCGAACGACATCTCGACGATGTCCTCGGGCTGCATCTGGCTGTAGGGCAGGCTGGTCGGGGTGATCAGCATGCCGCCCTCGATCCGGTGCGACACGTTGCCGGAGGTGCCCTGGTTCAGCCCGCTGGCGTTCATCTCGCGACAGGTGTCGATGATGCCTTGCCGCAGGGCGAGATGATTGAGCGCGGACATCGGGGTTTCCTCGGGGCTGGAGTGGGCGGCGGATACGTCTGATCTATACCGCCGGAAGCGCCGGCGCGCCAGCGAGGCTCCTCCACCGTTCGGCATAGGCGGCGAGGCCGGGCAGGGCCAGCGGCGCGGCCGGCTTCAGCGGCAC
>NZ_JANX01000225.1 GCF_000767795.1 Inquilinus limosus MP06
TGGCGTAGACGTCCGGATACGTTCACCGGCTGGCCGAACTGGTCCGGGAAACGGGTGTAGTAGCCGATATAGACCGGGATCTCCTCCGCCAGCCGCTCGGTGTACATGCGGCCGGTGCGGATCCGCTGGTCGATCTCGTCGACGCTGACGCCGTCGGCCCAGGCCGCCAGCTCCCGCACCTGCTGCACGCGGACGCAGCCATGGCTCAGCGCCCGCTTCTCGCGGCCGAAATAGCTCTTCTGCGGCGTGTCGTGCAGATAGATCGCCTGGTCGTTGTCGAGCTCGAGCTTCAGCCGGCCGAGCGGGCTGCGCGGCCCGGACGGGATGTAGACGCTGGCCTCGTTGCGGACGATCGACGGCGTCGGCGTCCAGTCCGGGTTGTACTTGATGGCGTACATGTTCGACAGCAGTTCGGGCGTCGATGTCCCCGCGGCGCCGACCACCACCTTGCTGCGGATCACCGGGGCGCCGTCCTGGAAGGCGATCAGCTCATAGGACGGGATGTTGACCAGGATGAACTTGCCACGGGCCGGAATGGCGACGTTGACTCCGGCGTCGCGCATCGCCTGGACGAAGGGGGACGGGGGCGGCGGCGCCGGCTGCTCCGGCGCCGGCAGGCTGGCGGTCTGCTGCGTCCCCGCCGGCACGCAGGCGGCGAGCACCAGGATCGAGGCGAACGCCAAGGCGGCGCGGGCAATCGGCCCGCGAGGGTTGGGCACACTCTTGTGGCTGGCGGTCATCTCGAACTTCCCTTCCGTCTCCGACGGCCGGGCGGTCGTGCCCGGAGCCGTTGCAGATCATTTAGTTGCCGGTACTCGGCCCGGCAATCGAAAGACTGCACTGGCCCCACGAGTCCTTGCATCGCCGGTCGATATGGCAAAAAAGGGGCGCCCCGAAGAGCGCCCCTCCACAATTCGACTTTGGAACAATCCGATCGTGAGATCAGAAGTCCATGTCGCCCATGCCACCCATGCCGCCCATGCCGCCGGCCGGGGCCGCAGCGGCAGCCTTCTTCTCGACATGCTCGGCGACCATCGCCTCGGTGGTGATCAGCAGGCTGGCCACCGACGATGCGTTCTGCAGGGCCGCGCGGACGACCTTGGTCGGGTCGATGACGCCGGCCTTGATCAGGTCGCCATACTCGCTGGTCTGGGCGTTGTAGCCCCAGTTCTTGTCGTTCTTGTCCTGCAGCTTGCCGACAACGATCGAGGCGTCGCCGCCCGCGTTGGTGACGATCTGACGGACCGGGGCCTGCAGGGCGCGACGGATGATGTCGATGCCGACACGCTCGTCGTCGTTGTCCGGCTTGACCTTGTCCAGCGCCTTCGAGGCATACAGCAGGGCGGTGCCGCCGCCCGGGACCACGCCTTCCTCGACCGCGGCGCGGGTCGCGTGCATCGCGTCGTCAACGCGATCCTTGCGCTCCTTCACCTCGACCTCGGTGGCGCCGCCGACGCGGATCACCGCGACGCCGCCCGCCAGCTTGGCCAGACGCTCCTGCAGCTTCTCGCGGTCGTAGTCCGAGGAGGTCTCCTCGATCTGCGCGCGGATCTGGTTGCAGCGGCCCTCGATCTCCTTCTTGGCGCCGGCGCCGTCGACGATCGTGGTCTCTTCCTTGGCGATCAGGACCTTCTTGGCCCGGCCCAGCATGTCGAGCGTGACGCTCTCGAGCTTGATGCCGAGATCCTCGGAGATCACCTGGCCGCCGGTCAGGATGGCCATGTCCTCGAGCATCGCCTTGCGGCGATCGCCGAAGCCCGGGGCCTTGACCGCCGCGACCTTCAGGCCGCCGCGCAGCTTGTTGACCACGAGGGTGGCCAGGGCCTCGCCCTCGACGTCCTCGGCGATGATCAGCAGCGGCTTGCCCGACTGCACGACCGCCTCGAGCACCGGCAGCATGGCCTGCAGGTTCGACAGCTTCTTCTCATGCAGGAGGATGTACGGAGCCTCGAGGTCCGCAACCATCTTCTCGGCATTGGTGATGAAGTACGGCGACAGGTAGCCGCGGTCGAACTGCATGCCCTCGACGACTTCGAGCTCGGTGTCGAGGCTCTTGGCCTCCTCCACCGTGATCACGCCCTCGTTGCCGACCTTCTCCATGGCCTTGGCGATCATCTCACCGATGTCGCGCTCGCCATTGGCGGAGATGGTGCCGACCTGAGCGACCTCGGCGTTGGTCTTGATGACCTTCGACCGGGTCTTGAGGTCAGCGACGACGGCCTCGACGGCCTTGTCGATGCCGCGCTTCAGGTCCATCGGGTTCAGGCCGGCGGCCACCGCCTTGACGCCCTCGCGGACGATCGACTGGGCCAGAACGGTCGCGGTGGTGGTGCCGTCACCGGCCAGGTCGTTGGTCTTCGACGCGACCTCGCGCACCATCTGCGCGCCCATGTTCTCGAACTTGTCGGCGAGCTCGATCTCCTTGGCGACGGTGACGCCGTCCTTGGTGATCCGCGGCGCGCCGAACGACTTGTCGATCACGACGTTGCGGCCCTTCGGGCCCAGGGTGACCTTGACCGCATCGGCCAGGATGTCGACGCCGCGCAGCATGCGGGAGCGGGCGTCGAGCGAGAACTTAACGTCCTTCGCAGCCATCTCTTGATTCCTTGTCTAACGGGATTCCGGTGAAGGCGACGGGGCGGATCAGGCCGCCTTGGCCGACTTCTTCACGGTGATGATGCCGAGGATGTCGCTCTCCTTCATGATCAGGAGATCCTGACCGTCGAGCTTGACCTCGGTGCCGGACCACTTGCCGAACAGGATGCGGTCGCCGGCCTTGACGTCCAGCGGCTGCAGCTTGCCGGCCTCGTCGCGGATGCCCGCGCCGACCGAGATCACCTCGCCCTCCTGGGGCTTCTCCTTGGCGGTGTCCGGGATGATGATCCCGCCGGCGGTCTTCTCGTTCTGCTCGATGCGGCGCACCAGCACACGGTCGTGCAGGGGACGGAATTGCATCGTTCGCTCTCCCACTCTCTCTGTTTAGAGATCTGCGTTACGGGCCTACCCGGCCGTCGTTAGCACTCTCGGCCGGCGAGTGCTACGCATTTAAGGGGAGCGGGAAAACCGGTCAAGAGCCGCGCGAAGATTCTCTTTCCTAGCGGAAGGCCGCGGGTAGCCACAGCGACAGGGCGGGGATGTAGGTCACGGCCAGCAGCACCGCGATCGAGGCGCCGAAGAAGGGCCAGATCGTGCGCATCGCCTCGCGGATCGTGATCCTGCCGACGGCGCAGCTGACGAACAGCACCGACCCCACCGGCGGCGTGTTCAGGCCGATCCCGGCGTTCAGAATCAAGATCACGCCGAAATGCACCGGGTCGATGCCGAAGGCCTTCACCACCGGCAGCAGCACCGGGGTGCAGATGATGATCATCGGCGCCATGTCCATGAAGGTGCCGAGAATCAGCAGCGCGACATTGATCAGCAGCAGCACCGTCAGCGGGTCGCTGGAGATGGCGTTGATCGCGTGCACGGTCGCGGTCTGCACCTGCAGCAGCGCCATCAGCCAGCCGAAGGCGCCGGCGGTGCCGATCACCAGCAGCACCATGGCGGTGGTGCGCACCGCGCCCTGCACCGCCTCGACGAAACCGCGCCAGTCGAGCTCGCGATAGACCAGCAGCGCCACCAGGAAGGCGTAGATCACCGCGATGCAGGAGCTTTCGGTGGCGGTGAAGACGCCGGAGCGGACGCCGCCGAAGATGATGCCGATCAGCAGGATGCCCGGCGCCGCCAGCACCAGGTAGCGGCCGACGGCGCGCAGCCCCGGGAACGGATCGGCGGGATAGCCGCGCCGTCGGGCCACGACATAGGCGGCGACCATCAGGGCGGCGGCCAGCAGGATGCCGGGGATGATGCCGGCAGTGAACAGGTCGGCGATCGAGACGTTTCCGCCCGCCGCGATCGAATAGAGGATCATATTGTTCGACGGCGGGATCATCAGCGCGATGATCGCCGAATTGGCGGTGACGTTGACGGCATAGTCCCGCGCATATCCCCGCGCGGCCATCTGCGGGATCATCAGCCCGCCGATCGCCGAGGCGTCGGCGACGGCCGAACCGGAGATACCGCCGAACAGGGTCGAGGCGACGACGTTGACCTGGCCCAGCCCCCCGCGCATGTGGCCGACCAGACTGGCGGCGAAGCGGATCAGCCGCACCGCGATGCCGCCACGGATCATCAGGTCGCCGGCGAAGATGAAGAACGGGATCGCCATCATGGCGAAGGCGTTCATGCCGGAGTTGATCTGCTGGAACACCACCACCGGCGGCAGGCCCATATACAGCACCGTGGCCAACGAGGAGATGCCGAGGCAGAAGGCGATCGGCATGCCCATGAACATCAGCAGCGTGAAGCCGCCGAACAGGATCCACAGCTCCATTACGCCAGCTCCTGCACGCCTTCGACCGCCGCCTCGTGCTCGACGCCGGCCATCTGTTCGAACAACCGCTCGGCGGCGAACAGCGCGATCAGCGCGCCGCCGATGATCAGGGGGATGAAGTCGAAGCCGCCCGGCAGGTCCAGCACCGGGATGGTCGCGGTCCAGGTGCCGACCGCGAGCTCGACCGAGTACCAGACCATGGCGATGCCGAAGCCGAGGATCAGCAGCAGGTTCACCGCCTCCAGCACCCGGTTCAGCCCCGCCGGAAGCACCTGCTGCAGCAGGTCGAGCCCGAGATGGAAGCTCTCGCGCACGCCGACCGCGGCGCCGAGCAGGATGAACCAGCCCATCAGCTGCAGCGTCAGGGGCTCGGCCCAGCTCGGCGAGTCGTTCAGGATATAGCGGGCGAAGACCTGCCAGCCCACGGTGACGGTCATCGCCAGCATGCCGAAGCCGGCCAGCCACAGGGCCCCGGTGGACAGGACGCCGAGGGTGCGGCGCGTCAGGGTCAGGACGGAGGCCATTCCGGCCGATCTCCCATAAGAAAGGGCCGGCCCCGCCAAGGACGGGACCGGCCGGGTGTCACGGCGTCACTGCACCGCGCGGATGCGCTCGACCAGCGACTTCATCTCGGGGCTGGTGACGAACTTGTCGTAGACCGGCCCCATCGCGGCGATGAAGGCCGCCTTGTCGACGGTGATGATCTCGGCGCCTGCGGCCCGCACCTTCTCCTCCGACGCCTTCTCGCGGGCGGTCCACAGCTCGCGCATCTTGACCACCGAGTCCTTGGCCGCCTGGCGCAGCGTCGCCTGGTCGTCGGGCGACAGCCTGTCCCAGGAGATCTTGGAGATCACCAGCACCTCGGGCGCCAGCGAGTGCTCGGTCAGCGAGAGGTGCTTCGCCACCTCGAAATGGCGCGAGGATTCGTAGGAGGGCCAGTTGTTCTCGGCGCCGTCGACAACGCCGGTCTCCAGCGCCGAATAGACCTCGCCGAAGGCCATCGGCGTCGGATTGGCGCCAAGGGCCTGCATCATCGCGATCCACAGATCGGATTGCTGGACCCGGAGCTTGAGCCCCTTCATGTCCTCGATCGAATGGATCGCCGTCTTGGTGGTGTAGAAGGACCGCGCGCCGGAATCATAGAACGCCAGCCCGACCAGGCCGTGCGGCTCGAACGCCTTCAGGATCTCGTCGCCGATCGGGCCGTCCAGCACCCTGTGCATGTGGTCGACCGAGCGGAACAGGAAGGGCAGGCCCAGCACCTGCGTCTCCGGCACCAGGTTGTTGAACGGGGCCGTGTTCACCCGGTTCATGTCGATCACGCCGAACCGGGTCTGCTCGATCGTGTCCTTCTCGGCGCCGAGCTGGGCGTTGTTGAACACCTGGATCTTGATCCGGCCGCCGGTGCGCTGGTCCATCAGATCGCCGAGATACTTGACCGCCTCGACCGTCGGATAGCCGTCGGGATGAATGTCGGCCGACCGCAGCGTCTGCGCCGCCGCCGGAAGGGCGGCCAGCGCCAGCGCCGCCCCCAGGACCAATGCCGCAATGGATTTCACGAACGCCTCCCCTGTGGCGGCCTGGTATGATCAGGTCCGCGTCTGGTATGGTAAGAGGAAGCCTAGTATGGTACTTGACCTGACGCAATATCCCTTGCGAGCCTGAGCGCATGGCGCCCCTCGACCTCCTCGACCAGACCACCAGCATCGCCCGGCTGATCGAGCTGGAGATCCGCAAGGCCATCGTCACGCTGGCGATGAAGCCCGGCGCGCCGCTGTCGGAGCAGGAGATCGCCGTCCGCTACGGCGTGTCGCGGCAGCCGGTGCGCGAGGCGTTCATCGCCCTCGCCCGCTCCGGCCTGGTCGAGGTGCTGCCGCGGCGCGGCACCTTCGTGGTCAAGATCTCGGTCGAGCGGATGCTCGAGGCACGCTTCGTCCGCGAATCGCTGGAGAGCGCTGTGGTGCGGCGGGCCTGCGAGCGGTTCGACGCCCGGGTGCGCACCCGCATCGACTTCCATCTCGAGGCGCAGGAACTGGCGGCCGCGGCCGGCGAGCATTACGAGTTCCAGCGCGCCGACGAGGCCTTCCACGCCGCGATCGCCGAAGGCGCCGGCTGCCCGTCGGCCTGGACCGTGATCGAGGACCTGAAGGCGCATATGGACCGCGTCTGCCACCTGACGCTGCCCTCGGCCTCGTCCCTTCCCGGGCTGATCGAGCAGCACCGCCTGATCCTGGCGGCGATCGACCGGCGCGACCCGGACGGCGCCGAGGCGGCGCTGCGGGCCCATCTGTCGGAGATCCTGCGGGCCCTTCCGACGGTGCAGCGCGACCACCGCGACCTGTTTGCCTGAGCGGGCGCAGCCGGTCTGGCAGCACTCCTGCCGGACTGCTGCTAAGATATTGATTTTCTTACATATACCCTTGTGCGAACCGGAAATCCACATCACATTTCCTTCATAGACCGGGCACTGAAGCCGGCCATGCGCGAAGGGATGGCGAAGGAATGACCGATCTGGAACGTCAGCTGCAGGGCTACCGCCTGACCACGGCGGAGATCCTGTACCATCTGCCCGACCATCCGGACCTGCTGCAGAGCTTCGTCTGGCAGAAGCTGGACCTGGCGCCGCGCTATCCGGAGCTGCACCGGTTCCTGGATTTCTGGAGCCACAACATCGAAGGCCGGCTGCATTCGGTGCGGCTCGCCTCCACCGGCCTGATCAAGCCGAGCGAACTGCGGAACTGCGCCGCCGAATTCAGCCTGCACTGAGAGCTGGGTCGAGAAGCAGGCCGGCGGCGGGGCCATAATACCCCGCCGCCGCCCGTGACCCGGAGGGGGGATCCGGTCACGGGGTCCTGCATCGCACGGCTGCGGCGGGGAGGGATCCGCCGGAACCGCCGAGGCCCGCCGCTGACGGGCGACCGAAGCCGCTCACGAACCAGCGCCGTTGGGGCCTCAGGCTTCCTAACGGCGTGCGCCTCGATCGGTTCCATGGAAATCGACCTGCCGCTCCCTCGCCGCCCGCTTGCATCGCGCGACGCCCATGCGCGGGCCGCGCATGACGCCCGCCGCCCCGTCTTGCTACCCTCCGCCGCACAGACGGGGAGAGGTCAGCGTGGACGGACATATGGCGGCGGGTCTTCTGGGCGGCATCCGGCCCGACATCGCGCGGCTGCCGGAGAGCGGCATCGTCGAGGTGGTCAATGCCGGGCGCGGCAAGCCCGACCTGATCCCGCTGTGGGTCGGCGAGGGTGACCAGCCGACGCCGGCCTTCATCGGCGAGGCGGCGAACCGGGCCCTGGCCGAGGGTCAGACCTTCTACACCTGGCAGCGCGGTATCCCGCCGCTGCGTGAGGCCCTGGCCGGCTATGTCGGCCGGGTCGCCGGCGCCGCCGTGTCCGCGGGCCGGATCTATGTGACCGTCGGCGGCATGCAGGCGATCATGATGACCATGCAGGCCCTGGTCTCGGCCGGCGACGAGGTGGTCATGCCGGTCCCGGTCTGGCCGAACATCTTCAGCGCCGTCGAGATCGCCGGCGGCCGCACCGTGCCGGTGCCCATCGGGGTCGAGAACGGCCGCTGGCGGCTGGACCTGGATCGGCTGTTCGCCGCCTGCGGCCCGCGCACCCGCGCCCTGTTCCTGAACAGCCCGGGCAACCCGACCGGCTGGACCCTGACCGCCGAGGAGCAGAAGGCGATCCTGGAGTTCTGCCGCGCCCGCGGCATCTGGATCGTCGCCGACGAGGTCTATGCCCGCTTCGTCTATGACCGGCCGACGGCGCCGTCCTTCCTGGCGATCGCCGCGCCGGAGGACCGGCTGGTGGTGGTCAACACCTTCTCCAAGAACTGGGCGATGACCGGTTGGCGCATCGGCTGGGTGGTGGCGTCGGAGGAGCTGGGGCAGGTGTATGAGAACCTGCAGCAGTTCAACACCTCGGGCGTGCCGACCTTCCTGCAGCACGGCGCGGTCGCCGCCATCGAACAAGGAGAGCCTTTCATCCAGAGCCAGGTGAACCGCTGCCGCGCCGCGCGCGACCTGGTGATCGGCCGGCTGTCCGAATCGCCGCGGGTCCGGCTGACCCGCCCGGACGGCGCCTTCTATCTGTTCTTCCGGGTCGAGGGCGAGCCGGACAGCCGAGCCCTGGCGCTGCGCCTGCTGCACGAGGCCAATGTCGGCCTGGCCCCCGGCTCGGCCTTCGGGCCCGGCGGCGAGGGCCATCTGCGGCTGTGCTTCGCCGGGTCGGTCGAGCGGCTGCAGACCGCGATGGACCGCCTGCTCCCCGCCCTGTCGTGACCCGCCGGCCATGATCGGGGGCCGGCGGTGAACCGGGCGCTGCTGCAGCGCCTGGTCCCCAATACCCTCGCCGCGGCGACCGAGGGCCGGCAGCGCGCCGATATCGGCCCCTTCGCGCTGTTCGTCTCCGACGCCAGCGACGATCCGATCCAGAGCTTCGCCGTGCCGGTCACCCCGGCGGCGGACTGGCGCCCGGCGGTGGCCGAGCTGCAGCAGGCCTTCGACGCCGCCGGCCGGCGCTTCCGCATCGAGTTCTTCCGCGAGCTGCACCCGGCCCTGTCCCCGACGCTCTACGCCATGGGCTATGAGCGCGAGATGGAAGCGCCGCTGATGCTGCTGCACCGCGACACCTGGCGCCCCGACCGCGAAGCCGACGCCAGTGGGCCGGCCCGGCTGCTGGTGCCGGACGACGAGGCGGCGATCGACGCACTGATGCTGGTCCAGCGCGAGGCCTTCGACCAGCCGCTGGACGAT
>NZ_JANX01000226.1 GCF_000767795.1 Inquilinus limosus MP06
CCCGGCTGTTCGGCCCGATCCCCGGCCGCCGCATCCTGGACCTGTGCGCCGCGCCCGGCGGCAAGACGGCGCAGCTGGTCGCCGCCGGCGCCACGGTGACGGCCATCGACCGCTCGACCCGCCGGCTGAAGCGGGTGGCGGAGAATCTCGAGCGCCTCGGCCTCGTCGCCGAGCTGCACACCGGCGACGCGGAGAGCTTCACCGTCGGCGCCCCCTATGACGGCGTGCTGCTGGACGCGCCCTGCAGCGCCACCGGCACCATCCGCCGCCACCCCGACGTGCCGCGGCTGAAGGGGCCGGAGGACGTGGCCAAGCTGGCCGCCGCCCAGGCCCGGATGCTGCGCCGCGCGGTCGAGCTGGTGCGGCCCGGCGGCATCCTGATCTGGTGCACCTGCTCGCTGCTGCCCGAGGAGGGCGAATCGCAGATCGACCGGCTGCTGGCCGAGGACGACCGGCTGATGCGGGTGCCGGTGGCGGCGGCGGAGATCGGCGGGTCGTCCGAGCTGCTGACCCCGGCCGGCGACGTCCGCACCCTGCCCAGCCACTGGGCGGACCTCGGCGGCCTCGACGGCTTCCACATCGCCCGGCTGAAGCGGCGATCCTGATCCCTTCGCTCTTCCGCTAATAATCAGACAAAAACAAATTGCGCTCCGCCGCGCCTTCTTTCACAGTTCCGCCCGAAACGAGTCCGGGATCACCGGAGCCAGGGAGGAACGAAGCGGCATGGCGCTTCTGGAGCTGCGGGACATTGCCAAGCATTTCGGGGCGATCCACGCCCTGACCGGCGTCAGCTGGTCGATCGAGCCGGGCGAGGTGGTCGGGCTGATGGGCGACAACGGTGCCGGCAAGTCCACCCTGGTCAAGGTCATGGCCGGCAACTTCCCGCCGACCTCCGGCGAGATGCTGCTGGACGGCAGACCGGTGCATTTCCACAAGCCGGTCGACGCCCGCGAGGCCGGGATCGAGGTGGTGTACCAGGACCTGGCCCTGGCAGACAACCTGACCGCCGCCGCCAATGTCTTCTTGGGCCGCGAGCTGAAGACCGGCGTCTGGCCGCTGCGCCGGCTGGATCACGGCGCCATGAACCGCAAGGCGCAGGCCCTGTTCGCCGAGCTGAAGTCGGAGACCCGTGCCGGCGATCTGGTGCGGCTGATGTCGGGCGGCCAGCGCCAGGCCGTGGCCATCGCCCGCACCCGCCTGTCCAACGCCAAGCTGATCCTGATGGACGAGCCGACCGCCGCGATCAGCGTGCGCCAGGTGCATGAGGTGCTGGAGCTGATCCGCCGCCTGCGCGACAGCGGCATCGCCGTGATCCTGATCAGCCACCGCATGCCCGACGTGTTCGAGGTGTGCGACCGGGTGATCGTGATGCGCCGCGGCCGCAAGGTCGCCGACAAGCGCATCGCCCAGAGCTCGCCCGAGGAGGTCACCGGCCTCATCACCGGCGCGCTGGAGGCGGCGTGATGGCGACCCAGGCGAACGAGGCGATGACCTTCGACAATGTCCGCCGGCAGGGCGCGCTGCACCGGGTCCTGTCGTCCCAGATCACCTATGTGCTGGCGGCGCTGGTGATCCTGATGGTGATCATGGCCATCGCCTCGGACAAGTTCCTGACCGAGCGCAACCTGCAGAACGTCGCCCAGAACTTCTCCTACATCGCCATCGCCGCCTTGGGGCAGACGCTGGTGATCATCCTGGCCGGGATCGACCTGTCGGTCGGCTCGGTCATGGCGCTTGGCGCCGTCGCCACCAGCCTGACGATGGACGCGACCGCCGATTGGGGCCTGTTCATCGACTGGCCGGGCCTGGCCCTGCTGGTCGCGGTGGCGGCCGGGGTGGCCGCGGGCGGCGTGGTCGGGCTGATCAATGGCATCCTGATCGCCCGGCTGGGCCTGTCGCCCTTCGTCACCACGCTGGGCATGCTCAGCGTCTGCCGCAGCCTGGTCTATGTCGTGACGCAAGGCCGCGGGTCGCCCACCGCCGGGCCGGCCAAGGACCTGTTCCGGTCGCTGGGCAACGACCCGCTGTTCGGCCTGCTGCCGCCGTCGCTGATCTACATGGCGGTGCTGGCGGTGATGATCTGGTACCTGCTGCGCCACATGCAGTGGGGCCGGCATGTCTTCGCCATCGGCGGCAACGAGAAGGCCGCGGCGCTGACCGGCGTGCCGGTCGAGCGGGTCAAGATCTCGGTCTATGTCTTCTGCAGCGCGCTGGCCGGCTTCACCGGCGTGCTGCTGCTGGCCTGGCTCGGCTCCGCCCCCGCCAACACCGCGGTCGGGTACGAGCTGCGGGTGATCGCCGCCTCGGTGATCGGCGGCGCCAACCTGACCGGCGGCCTCGGCGGGCCGCTGGGCGCCGTCACCGGCGCGGCGCTGATCGAGGTCATCCGCAACGGGCTGATCCTGGGCGGCGTGCAGCCCTACTGGCAGGATTTCTTCGTCGGCGTGTTCATCATCCTGGCCGTGCTGCTGGACCGCATCCGGTCCCGCCGTGCGGCGTAAAACGCGTTTTCAACAAGGGGAGGACAATTGATCATGAAGAAGCTTCTTCTGGCCGCGGTGGCGCTGGGCGCCGTCATGACCATGGCGAGCGGCGCCAGCGCGGCCGACAAGCTGCGCTTCGCCCTGGTGCCGAAGGCCATGAACAACCCGTATTTCGACCTGTCGCGCGACGGCTGCATGGACGCCGCCCAGAAGCTGGGCGTCGAATGCGTCTATATCGGCCCGGTGGAGCATGAGCCGGCCAGCGAGGCGCAGATCGTGCAGGACCTGATCACCCAGGGCATCGACGGCCTCGCGATCTCGGTGGCCGATGTCGACGCCATGACCAACGTCATCAACCAGGCGGTCGAGGCCGGCATCCCGACCATCACCTTCGACGCCGACGCGCCGGGGTCGAAGCGCCAGGCCTTCGTCGGCACCGACAACTACGCCATGGGCAAGGCGATCGGCGAGATGGCGGCCAAGCTGCATCCGGGCGGCGGTACCTTCGCCATCGTCTCCGGCGGCCCGGCCGCGGCCAACCTGAACGACCGCGTGCGCGGCACCATCGACGGGCTGGGCGCCGGCTGGACCCAGGTCGAGGGCTCGCCCCTCTACTGCAACGACGACGCCGCCCTGGCGGTGCAGCAGCTGCAGGACACGCTGACCGCCCATCCGGACATCGACGCGCTGCTGCCGGTCGGCGGCTGGCCGCTGTTCGTGCCCGACGCCTTCCGCAACTTCGCCGAGCCGATCAAGGCCAAGCTGGCGTCGAAGGAGGTGGTGCTGGTCTCGGCCGACACGCTGAAGTCGGAGCTGGAGCTGCTGCGCGACGGCTACGCCAACGGCCTGATCGGCCAACAGCCCTACCAGATGGGCGTACTGGCGATGGAGATCCTGCAGAAGCTGAAGAAGGGCGAGAAGGTCGAGGAGATCACCACCGTCGGCCTCGACACGGTGACGCCGGACAACGTCAAGGACTTCCTGGCCAAGGCGAAGTAAGCGCCTCACAATGGGATCGGCCGGGGCGGACTCGCCGCCCCGGCCGGCCCTGTCGGCGCCACGGTTTCGTCACGGTTGTGACGCGGCCGGTCCCTTGTTATGAGGACGGTCATGGTCAAACCGGTCCTGATCGCCCCCTCCATCCTGTCCGCCGATTTCGCCCGCCTGGGCGAGGAGGCCCGCGCCATGACCGAGGCGGGGGCCGACTGGCTCCATCTCGACATCATGGACGGGCACTTCGTGCCCAACATCACCTTCGGGCCCAGCGTGGTGAAGGCGCTGCGGCCGTGGTCGGCCCTGCCCTTCGACACCCATCTGATGATCGGCCCGGCCGACCCGTATATCCCGGCCTTCGCCGAGGCGGGCGCCGACCGCATCAGCTTCCATCCGGAAGCCGGACCGCACCCGCACCGCACCGTCCAGCTGATCCGCTCTCTGGGCAAGGCGCCGGGCGTGGTGCTGAGCCCCGGCACGCCGATCGCCATGGTCGAGGAGCTGCTGGGCGACATCGACCTGGTGCTGGTGATGACGGTAAATCCCGGCTTCGGCGGGCAGAGCTTCATCGAGAGCCAGCTCGACAAGATCGCCCGGCTGCGCGCCCTGATCGACAAGAGCGGCCGCGACGTGCGGCTGGAGGTCGATGGCGGCGTGACGCCGGAGACGGCGCCACGGGTGATCGCCGCCGGCGCCGACACGCTGGTGGCCGGCACCGCGGCCTTCCGCGGCGGCCCCGGCGCCTATGCCGGCAACATCGCCGCGATTCGCGGCCACGGCTGATTGATGCGGAGCCCGCGCAGCCTCACCCGCAACGTCCACGACCAGATCGCGCGGTTCGCCTATTCGAACCCGCTCTACTCCGTGGCGCTCGGGCGCAAGGGGCCGCGCGACCTGCTGATGGTGCCGCCCGACCCCTGGCCGGGCGATGCCGAGCGCGGCGCCGCGCTGATCGCCGGCACCTACCGCCTGGGCGGCCAGACCTATGAGGCGGCGGCGGCGGCGCCATGGGAGCCGTTCGGCGCCGCCCCCGAGTTCATCGAGGCGCTGCACGGCTTCGAATGGCTGCGCGACCTGCGCGCGGCCGGCGGCGACCAGGCCCGGCGCCAGGCGCGCCGGCTGATCGACCATTGGATCGAGCGCTACGACCGCTGGCACCCGCTGACCTGGCGGCCGGACATCCTGGGCCAGCGCATCGCCAGCTGGCTCGGCGCCCACGACTTCTTCTGCGCCAGCGCCGACGACCATTTCCGCACCCGCGTCTTCGCCAGCCTGTCGCGCCAGCTGCGCCACCTGGCCCGCGTCGCCGATGGCGACCCGACGGACCCGCGCCAGATCCAGACCGTGCGCGGCCTGGTCTACGGCGCCGTGGCCCTGCCCCAGGGCCGGCCGCGGCTGGACCAGGCCCAGCGCATCCTCGGCAAATGCCTGCCGCGCCAGATCCTGCCCGATGGCGGCCACATCCAGCGCAACCCGGCGGTGCACCTGACCGTGCTGCGCCAACTGATCGACATCCGCGCCGCCTTCCGCGCCGCCCAGTCGCATGTGCCGGACGCGCTGCACCTGGCGATCGACCGGATGGCCCCTGCCCTGCGCCTGCTGCGCCACGGCGACGGCGGCTTCGCCCTGTTCAACGACGCGCAGGAGGGCGAGCCGGTGCTGATCGACGCCGTCCTGTCCCAGGCCGATTCCAAGGCCCGGGCGCCGAAGAGCGCGCGGCACAGCGGCTTCGAGCGGGCGATGGCCGGCCGCACCCTGCTGCTGCTCGATGTCGGCGCGCCGCCGCCGGCCGGCGCCGATGACGGCGCCCATGCCGGCCTCCTCAGCTTCGAGCTGTCGGTCGGGCGCGAGCGCATGATCGTCAATTGCGGCGCCTGGCCCGGCCGCGGCACCGCCGAGGACAGCGCATGGCACACCGCGTTGCGCGGCACGCCGGCCCATTCCACGCTGAGCGTCGCCGGCCGCGATTCGGCCGAGGTGCTGCGCGACGCCGGCATCGGCAAGCGGCCGCACCAGATCGAGATCGACCGGCAGGAATCGCCGCAATCGGTGCTGATCGACGCCTGGCATGACGGCTATCGCGAGGCGCTGGGCCTGATCCACCGCCGCCGGCTGGAGCTGTCGGCCAATGGCGACGAGCTGCGTGGCGAGGACATCCTGTTCGCCGAGACCGACACGGCGCGCGGCCTGCCCTTCGCCATCCGCTTCCACCTGCACCCGGCGCTGCAGCTGTCGCCGGTGCAGGGCGGCAGCTCGGTGATCATCCGCCTGCCCAGCGGCGACGGCTGGCGCCTGCGCGGCTATGGCGGCCAGGTGGCGCTGGAGGAAGGCATCTATGCCGGCCGCGGCACCGACCGGCGCAAGACCACGCAGGTCGTGATCTGGGGCGAGGTCGGCGCCGAGAGCACCGGCGTGCAATGGATCCTGCGCCGGGAACGGCGGCTGGCGTAGAGGCTCGAATGCCTGCCCAGATCCACACCCGGCGGACGCTGGCCGCGCAGCTTCGCCGGCTCGGCCTCGAGGCCGGCGATTCGGTGATGGTCCATGCCGCGCTGCGCTCGGCCGGCCGCATCCTCGGCGGGCCCGATGCGCTGATCGACGCGCTGCACGACACGATCGGCCCCGACGGCACGATCCTGGTCTACACCGACTGGAGCGACGACTACCACGACCTGCTGGACGATGACGGCCATGTCCCGGCCGAGCTGCGCGACGACATCCCGCCCTTCGATCCGGCTGCGTCCCGCGCCCGCCGCTTCAATGGCGCCATCGCCGAGCTGGTGCGCACCCGGCCCGGCGCGCAGCGCAGCGCCAATCCCGGCGCCTCCTGCGCCGCGGTCGGCGGCCGGGCCGACTGGTTCACCGCCGACCATGCGCTGGACTACGGCTATGGCGTGCGGTCGCCCTTCGCCAGGCTGGTGCAGGCTTGCGGCAAGGTGCTGATGCTGGGCGCCCCGCTCGACGCCATGAGCCTGCTGCACCATGCCGAGCACATCGCGCCGATCCCCGGCAAGCGCGTCGTCCGCGCCGAGGTGCCGCTGCTGCTGGACGGGCGGACGGTGTGGCGCCGCTTCGAGGAATTCGACACCTCCGACCCGGTCGTCGACGGCCTGCCGGAGGGCTATTTCGCCACCGTGGTCGAGGACTTCCTGGCCACCGGGCGGGGCGCCCGCGGCCCCGTCGGCGATGCGGCCTCGGTCCTGGTTGCGGCACCCGAGATGACGGATTTCGCCGTGCGCTGGCTGGAAGACCGCTGCGGGCGCTCCGAAGCCTAGCGGCGCCGCGCGGCGCTTGATGGTCGACAACCCGGCCGCCGGGGTCTAAAGACGGGCCGATTCCTGGCCCCCGGAGCCCCGCCGATGATGACCGAAGCCGCCCTGCCGATCCGCCGCGCGCTGATCTCCGTCTCCGACAAGACCGGCATCGTCGACTTCGCCCGGTTCCTGACCGAGCGCGGGGTCGAGATCCTGTCGACCGGCGGCTCCTTCAAAGCCCTGGCCGATGCCGGCATCCCGGTCAAGGAGGTGTCGGCCCATACCGGCTTCCCCGAGATCATGGACGGCCGGGTCAAGACCCTGCATCCGAAGATCCATGGCGGCCTGCTGGCCCGGCGCGACAGCGACGAGCATGTCGAGGCGATGACCGATTACGGCATCGCGCCGATCGACCTGCTGGTGTCGAACCTGTACCCGTTCGAGGCGACGATCGCGCGCGGCGCCACATTCGACGACGCCATCGAGAACATCGACATCGGCGGCCCGGCCATGACCCGCGCCGCGGCCAAGAACCACGCCTTCGTCGCCGTCGTCACCTCGCCGGTCGACTATGAGCCGCTGCGGCTGGAGATCGCGGCCAATGGCGGCACGCTGGGCACCACCCGCCGCCGCCTGGCCGCCGCCGCCTTCGCCCGCACCGCCGCCTATGACGCCGCCATCGCCGGCTGGTTCGCCGAGGTCGAGGGCGAGACCTTCCCGCCGCGCCTGTCGCTGTCCGGCAAGCTGGCGGAGACGCTGCGCTACGGCGAGAACCCGCACCAGGCCGCCGCCCTCTATCTCAGCGGCCCGGCGGTGCCCGGCCCGGCCACGGCCGAGCAGGTGCAGGGCAAGGAGCTGAGCTACAACAACATCCTCGACGCCGACGCGGCGTTCGAGGCGGTGTCGGAGTTCACCGAGCCGGCCGTGGTCATCGTCAAGCACGCCAATCCCTGCGGCGTGGCCGTCGCTGCCACGCTGGGCGAGGCCTATGCCAAGGCGCTGGCCTGCGACCCGATCAGCGCCTTCGGCGGCATCATCGCCGCCAACCGGCCGATCGACGCCGCCACGGCCCAGGCGATCACCGCGCTGTTCGCCGAGGTGGTGATCGCGCCGGATGTCGAGCCGGCGGCCGCCGCCGTCTTCGCCGCCAAGGCCAATCTGCGCGTGCTGAAGACCGGTGGCGTGCAGGACCCGACGCAGCGCCGCCGCGTGCTGCGCAGTGTCGCCGGCGGCTTCCTGACCCAGACCCGCGACGACGCGGCGCCGGAGGCGTCGGAGCTGAAGCTGGTCACCCGCAAGGCGCCGACCCCGGCGCAGATCGAGGACCTGCTGTTCGCCACCCAGGTGGCGAAGCATGTCCGGTCCAACGCCATCGTCTTCGCCAAGGGCCGGGCCACGGTCGGCATCGGCGCGGGGCAGATGAGCCGGGTGGACAGCGCCAAGATCGCCGTGGCGAAGTCCGCCGAGGCGGCCCAGGCCGCCGGCGAGACCGGCTCGCGCATCGCCGGGTCGGTGGCGGCGTCGGAGGCGTTCTTCCCCTTCGCCGACGGCCTGCTGGCCCTGGTGGAGGCCGGCGCCACCGCCGTGATCCAGCCCGGCGGCTCGATGCGCGACCGCGAGGTGATCGACGCCGCCGACCAGGCCGGCATCGCCATGGTGTTCACCGGCCGCCGGCATTTCCGGCACTGAGGGTCGGGCTCAGCCCTTCGCCGGCTCCCGCACAGTCGCCACGACCAGCCCGCCGAGCGCGAGGAGCACGACCACCGTCGCCATGCCGGCGCGCTGGCTGGCGAAGGCGGCGGTGACGGCGGCGAACAGCCAGGGGCCGACGAAGCCGGTGGCCCGGCCGGTCAAGCCGTAGAGGCCATAGGCCTCGCCCTCGCTCCCCACGGATGCCAGGCGACCCATCAGGGTGCGGCTGGCTGCCTGGGCCGGCCCGAGGAACAGGCCCAGCACCAGCGCCAAGCCGATGAACCAGATCGGGTCGGTGACCAGGATGATCGGGATGCCGATGGCGACGAGCGCCACGATCGAGACCAGGATCGTCGGCTTCGACCCGAGGGCGTCATCGGCCCAGGCGGCCAGGATGGCGCCGATGCCGGAGGTGACGTTGAGGCCGATCCCGAACAGGATCAGTTGCCCGGGATTGAGCCCCAGCGTGCCCGCGGCATAGATGCCGCCGAAGGCGAACAGCAGGTTGAAGCCCTCGCGATAGACCGCGCTGCCGACCAGGAACCGCACCAGGTTGCCCTGGCCCGGCAGCGATTTCAGCGTGCGTCCGAGATCGGCCAGGCCGCGCCGGATCGCGGCCCCGATCGGCGCACCGCCCGGCGCCTCGCGGACCAGCAGCAGCAGCGGCAGCGCGAACACCGCCCACCACAGCGCCACCAGCGGCCCGGTGG
>NZ_JANX01000227.1 GCF_000767795.1 Inquilinus limosus MP06
CGTGAACTCCGGCAGCAGGAAGTGGAACTGGAAGACGAAGCCGATCTGCTCCAGCCGCAGCCGGGCCCGGCCGCGCTCGGTCAGTGCTGCCGCCTCCTGCCCGGCGATGCGGAGATCGCCGGCGGTCTGCCGGTCGAGCAGGCCGAGCAGGTACAGCAGCGACGACTTGCCGGAGCCGGAAGGGCCGGTGACGGCGACCAGCTCGCGCTCGCCGATCACCAGCGACACGTCCTTGACCAGCGTCACCGGCACCGTCTCGGGAAGCACCCGGGTCAAGCCCCTGGCCTCGATCAGCTTTCCCGGATTTTGCGGGCTCATGTCGCCCCCCGGATGATCTCGACCGGGTTCAGCTTGGCCGCCTGGCGCGCCGGCAGGTAGCCGGCGATGCCGGCCGCCACCAGGGCGAAGCCGGCGGCGATCAGGTAGTGCCAGGGGCTCCAGGTCAGCGGCAGCTTGGTGATCTCGCGCCCGACATTGGCGCCGGACAGGTGCAGCTCGATGCTGGACAGCGCCAGGCACAGGGCGAAGCCTAGCAGCCAGCCAGCCAGCGAGCCGGCGAGGCCGAGCGTCAGCCCTTCCAGCAGGAACAGCCGACGCATGTCCCGCGCCTCGAAGCCGAGCGACTTCAGGATGGCGATGTCGCGCGCCTTTTCATGGGTGATGGTCGAGACGATGTTGAAGATGCCGAATCCCGCCACCAGCAGGATGGCGCCGACCACCGTGTACATGATGATGTTGCGGATGACGAAGGCCTCCAGCAGGGACTCGTTCGCCTCCTGCCAGGCCACCGCCTTGTAGCCGATCAGCGCCTCGGCCCGCTTCGCCACCGCCGGTGCGGCGTTCGGATCATCGAGCTTCAGCCGGATCTCGTTGATGGCGTTCGGCCGCTCGCTCAGGATCTGGGCGATCTTCAGCAGCACATAGCCTTCGCCCTCGTCGCGGGCGGTGACGCCGGTGTGGAACAGGCCGACGATCTTCACCGCGCGGGTCTGGCCGGTGGCGGAGACCAGGGTGACGGTGGTGCCGAGATCTGCGCCCAGCCGCTTCGCCAGGCTGTCCCCGACCACGATGTTGTTGCCGCCGGCGATCAGCGAATCGAAGCTGCCCTGGCGGAAATCCTGCGCGATCGAGGAGACGCGCGCCTCCTGCCGCGGCTCGACGCCGAAGATGCTGATGCCGATGTCCTGCCCGGCATAGCGGACCACGCCCTGGGTCTTCAGGCTCTTGGACATCTTGCCGGGGATCCAGCCGCTCAGCGCCGCGACGGCCGCGGTCGGGTTCAGGATGCCGCGCCGGTCGTCGCGGGGGCGGAGGCCGGCGATCGCGACCGCGTCGAATTCGTCCTCGGCCGGCTGGCGCGCCGCGGTCCGCCGCTCGTCGGTGATCTGGACATGCGGCATGGTGTCGATCAGCTGGGCGACGAAATCGTCCTCGCCGCCCTGCATCAGCGCCGCCATGGCGATCGAGAAACCGACGCCCAGGGCCGTGCCCAGGATCGCGACCAGGGTCTGCCGGCCGCGGCCGATGATGTGGGTGACGGCGAGGTCGAGCAGCAGCCGCATGGCTCAGCCCTCCGGCGCCACCCGGGCGCCATCGGCCAGCGCCTCGGGGAAGGGGGTGATCACCCGGTCGCCCTCGGCCAGGCCGGACCGTACCTCGATATCCCGGATGCCGCGGATACCGATCTCCAGCGTCCGATGCCGGGTCCGGCCGTCGGCATCGACCGTGACGACGGCGTCGCCGTTCACTGCCTCGGCCGGCACCAGCAGGGCGTTGGGCACGGTGCGGTTGACGATGTTGACGTCGACCGTCATGCCGATGCGGACGGGCGTGTCGTCCGGCAGGGCCAGGCGCACGCGGTAGGTCTTGGCCACCGGGTCGCCTTTCGGGGTGATGCTGTCGACCGTGGCCGGCAGCGCCTGGCCGGGGAAGGCGTCGGCGCGCAGCAGCGCCTTCTGCCCGACCGCGACCAGGGGGATATCCTCCTCGTTGACGTCGGCGATGACCCAGAGGGGCTTCGGCTCGCCGACCCAGAACACGATGGTGCCGGGGTCGATGATCTCACCGACCTCGCCGTCCTTGCGCAGCACCAGGCCGCGCATCGGCGCGCGCAGGACATAGTTCTCCAGCGTCGCGGTCTGGCCGGCGATCATCGCGTCCAGCCGCGACAGCTCGCTGCGCGCCTGGTCCAGGGCCTGGACGCTGGCGACGTTGCGGCCGGCCAGGACGATCTGCCGGTCATGCTCGGCCGCTGCCAGCTTCTGCCGCGCCTTCAGCTCGGCCAAGGTCGCCTCGGCCTCGCGGCTGTCCAGCCGGGCCAGCTCGGCGCCGGGCTCGACCGCCTCGCCCTCGCAGTCGCAGATCGACACGATCCGTTCCCGCACCAGCGGCGTCACCTTGGCCCAGACGCGCGGCTCGATCACGCCGGTGGCGTAGACGATCTGCGCCGCCTCGCCGCGCCGGGGCGCCACGGTCGCGACCGCGGTCGGGCGGACGAACAGCCAGAAGGCGGCGCCGGCGATCAGCGCGAGCACCAGGACGACGGACAGGATGCGGACGGTCTTCAACTGCGGCTCCGAAAGCGGCGAGTCGATGAGAATATATATACGAAACAGTATCGTTTCGATATATGATTCGAGAGCAGACGCGGAGGGCTCGATGTGACCACAGCGGAAACCGGGGGAAAGCGGGCACCGGGGCGGCCCCGCAGCCGGGCGGCGGAGGAGGCGATCCTGAAGGCGGCGCTGGATCTCTTCCTGGACCATGGTGTCGAGGGAGCGAGCATCGAGCGCATCGCCAGGCGCGCCGGGGTCGGCAAGACCACGATCTATCGCCGCTGGTCGTCGAAGGAGGAGCTGCTGGCCCAGGCGATGGGCCGGGTGCGCGAGAATGCCGAGCGCGACATGGGCGTCACCGATTTCCGCGACTTCGCCGCGCTGCCGCTGGGGCCGACGCTGCGCCGGATGATGGAGCAGGGCGCCGAGCTGATGGCGAGCGACGAGAACCGCAAGCTGCTGGCCCGGCTGATCGGCTCGGTGCAGAGCCATCCGCGGCTGATGGCGATCTACTGGGAGACCTATCTGCGGCCGCGGCGCGAGGCCTTCGGGATGCTGCTGGACCGGGCGCAGGCGCGCGGCGAACTGCCGGCCTCGGCCGACACCGCCATGCTGCAGGACATGATGGGCGGCGCCATGCTGCACCGCCTGCTGATCGACCCGGCGCCGCCGACCGCGGAGGATCTGCGGGACTATCTCGCCCGCCTGCTGCGGCAACTCGGGCTGGCGGAGCCGGCCGAAGGCTGACGGCCGTTCGGTCCCGCCGTCATTGCGAGGAGGCGAAGCCGACGAAGCAATGACGGTGTAGGCCCGAAACGGTCTCCCCATCCCGACAGGTCCTTGCTCGCGAGATGTTTCAAGCTTAAAGTATCTCTCGGGAGGTCGGCATGACGGCAGCTTCATCCCTGAACGGGCACCACGCCCTGGTCACCGGCGGCGGCAGCGGCATCGGGGCGGCGGTCGCAGCGACGCTGACGGCGCGGGGCGCGTCGGTGACCGTGCTGGGGCGGACCGAATCCCGCTTGGCCGCGACCGTGGCCGCCGGCAAGGCCGCGGCCCACGCCGTGGCCGATGTGACCCGGCCGGAGCAACTGGAGGCCGCGATCGCCCGGCTGGCCGCGGATCACGGCCCCATCGACATCCTGGTCAACAATGCCGGGGCGGCGGAAAGCGCGCCCTTCGCCCGCACCGACCGGGCGCTGTGGGACCGGATGATCAGCCTCAATCTCGGCGCGGTGTACGACGCGACCAGGCTGGTGCTGCCGGGCATGGCCGAGCGCGGCTGGGGCCGGGTGATCAGCATCGCCAGCATCGCCGGGCTGACCGGCTTCCCCTATGTCGCCGCCTATTGCGCCGCCAAGCACGGCGTGGTCGGGCTGACCCGGGCGCTGGCCCGCGAATTCGCCACCAAGGGCGTCACCGTCAACGCCGTCTGCCCCGGCTACACCGACACCGATCTGGTGCAGGGCGCGGTCGCCCGGATCGAGGGCAAGACCGGCCGCAGCCCGGACGAGATCCGGGCCGAGCTGATCCGCGGCAATCCGCAGGGCCGTCTGATCCAGCCGGAGGAGGTGGCGGCCGCCGTCGCCTGGCTGGCCGGGCCGGAGGCGGCGAGCGTCAACGGCATCGCGCTGCCGGTGGCCGGCGGCGAGGTGATGTGAGCGACCGTCTGGAAATGCTACTGGCGCGGCCGTCTGACGGCGGTTTCTGCGCTTCCGGTGCTCACGCACCCATGTGCGCTGCGCTCCGGTTCTCGAAACCACCACTAGCCGACTCACGCCAGCGCATTTCCAAACGGCCGCCGAGGTCACGATGAGCCAAGCCCCCATCGCCCCGCCGCTCTCCACCTACCAGGCCCGGCACGTCCTGTGGTCTGTCGAGGGCAAGGTCGCGACCGTCACCCTGAACCGGCCGGAGCGGAAGAACCCGCTGACCTTCGACAGCTATGCCGAGCTGGTGGCGATCTTCCGCGCGCTGGCCGCGGATGCTGAGGTCAAGACGGTGCTGGTGACCGGGGCCGGCGGCAATTTCTGTTCCGGCGGCGACGTGTTCGAGATCATCGGCCCGCTGCTGGACCGCGACATGGCCGGGCTGCTCGACTTCACCCGCATGACCGGCG
The DNA here is from genome assembly GCF_000767795.1 of Inquilinus limosus MP06. Taxonomy (GTDB): domain Bacteria; phylum Pseudomonadota; class Alphaproteobacteria; order DSM-16000; family Inquilinaceae; genus Inquilinus; species Inquilinus limosus_E. The sequence continues at coordinate 4,675 of NZ_JANX01000227.1, forward strand.
ACCTGGTGAAGGCGATGCGCGCCTGCCCGCAGCCGATCGTGGCGGCGGTCGACGGCGTCTGCGCCGGGGCCGGGGCGATCCTGGCCATGGCGTCGGATCTGCGGCTGGGCACCGCGCGCAGCCGCACCGCCTTCCTGTTCGCCCGCGTCGGCCTGGCCGGCTGCGACATGGGCGCCTGCGCGATCCTGCCCCGCATCATCGGCCAGGGCAGGGCGTCGGAGCTGCTGTTCACCGGCCGCAGCATGGACGGGGTTGAGGCCGAGCGCTGGGGCTTCCTGAACCGGCTGGTCGAGCCCGAGGCGCTGCTGGACGAGGCGACGGCGCTGGCCCGGTCGCTGGCCGACGGCCCGACCTTCGCCCATGCCATGACCAAGCGGATGCTGCACCAGGAATGGGACATGGGCGTCGACCAGGCGATCGAGGCCGAAGCCCAGGCCCAGGCGGTGTGCATGCAGACCCGCGACTTCCGCCGGGCCTACGAAGCCTTCGCCGCCAAGTCCCGTCCGGTGTTCGAGGGGAACTGATGCCCGATCGCAGCTTCCTCGACTGGCCCTTTTTCGAAGACCGTCATCGCACCTTGGCGGCGGAGCTCGACGCCTGGGCCGGCGCCACCCTGCCGGACCTGGTCGACCATCACGACGTCGACGGCTCCTGCCGCCGCCTGGTGGCGGCGCTGGGCCGGGACGGCTGGCTGCGCCACGCGGTGCCGGCCAGCCATGGCGGCGTGGCGGAGCGGCTGGACGTCCGCAGCCTGTGCCTGATCCGCGAGACCCTGGCCCGGCATGACGGGCTGGCCGATTTCGCCTTCGCCATGCAGGGGCTGGGCACCGGCCCGGTCACCCTGTTCGGTACCGACGCGCTGAAGGACCGGATCCTGCCGCCGGTTCGCGACGGCGGTGCCATCGCCGCCTTCGCCCTGTCGGAGCCTGAGGCCGGGTCCGACGTCGCCGCCACCGGCACGACGGCGGTGCCGGACGGGCCGGACGCGGTGCGGATCGACGGCGTGAAGACCTTCATCTCCAATGGCGGCATCGCCGACCATTACGTCGTCTTCGCCCGCACCGGCGAGGCGCCGGGCGCCCGCGGCCTGTCTGCCTTCCTGGTGCCGGCCGACGCGCCGGGGCTGACGGTGGCGGAGCGGATCGAGGTGATCGCGCCGCATCCCCTGGCGACGCTGCGTTTCGAAGGGTGCCGTATCCCGCTCGCCGACCGCATCGGCGGGGCGGGGGAGGGGTTCAAGGTCGCAATGGCGACCTTGGACGTGTTCCGTTCCACCGTCGGCGCCGCGGCGCTTGGCTTCGCCCGCCGGGCGCTGGACGAGGCGCTGAGCCGCGCCCGCGGCCGGAAGATGTTCGGCGGGGCGCTGGGCGACCTGCAGCTCAGCCAGGCGGCCCTGGCCGAGATGGCGACCGAGATCGACGCCAGCGCGCTGCTGGTCTACCGCGCCGCCTGGGCCAAGGACCGGGGCGCCGCGCGGGTCACGCGCGAGGCGGCGATGGCCAAGCTGCACGCGACCGAGGCGGCGCAGCGCGTGATCGACCGGGCGGTGCAGCTGTTCGGCGGCCTCGGCGTCACCCGCGGCGTCAAGGTCGAGGAGCTGTATCGCGAGATCCGCGCGCTCCGCATCTACGAGGGCGCCACCGAGGTCCAGAAGATCGTCATCGCCCGCCATCTGCTGGCGGAGCCGGAGTGACCGTCATGGTGCGAACCGTTTGTAATCCCAAACTGTCATTGCCGGGCTTGACCCGGCAATCCAGAGGGTCTCGACAGCTTCTGGATGCCCGGGTCAAGCCCGGGCATGACAACAAAAGCCAATAAGAAAACGGACGGGAGAGGCGAGATGGAGACGAAGAGCGCGCATGTCGACAGCTTCGCCGGCGACAACCTGCCGCCGCGGGAGCAGTGGCCGGAGTTCCGCTTCACCCTGCCGGCGCTGCAATACCCGGCGCGGCTGAACTGCGTCACCGAGTTCCTGGACCGCCATGTCGCCGAGGGCCATGGCAACCGGCCCTGCCTGATCGCGCCGGGCGTCGAATGGAGCTATGCCGAGCTGCTCGACCGCGTCGACCGCATCGCGCAGGTGCTGGTGCGCGACGCCGGGCTGGTGCCGGGCGACCGGGTGCTGCTGCGCTCGGCCAACAACCCGATGATGGTCGCCAGCTATCTGGCGGCGCTGAAGGCCGGGGCGGTGGTGGTCGCCACCATGCCGCTGCTGCGCGCCAAGGAGCTGGCCTTCATGATCGAGAAGGCGCGCGTGCGGCTCGCCATCTGCGATTCCAGGCTGCTGCCGGATCTGGAGACGGCGCAGGCCCAGGCGCCGGTGCTGCAGCATGTCCTGACCTTCGGCGGCGGCACCGATGCCGACCTCGAGGCGCGCATGGGCACGGTGCCGGCCGGCTTCGCGCCGGTCGACACGGCGGCGGAGGACATCTGCCTGATCGGCTTCACCTCCGGCACCACCGGGGTGCCGAAGGGCACGATGCACAACCACCGCGACCTGCTGGCGATCTGCGATGCCTATTCCGGCCAGGTGCTGCAGCCGAACGAGTCCGACCGCTTCATCGGCAGCCCGCCCTTGGCCTTCACCTTCGGGCTCGGCGGGCTGGTGCTGTTCCCGATGCGGGCCGGCGCCTCCACCGTGCTGCTGGAGCGCGCGTCGCCCGCGGAGCTGCTGGACGGGATCGAGCGCTTCCGCCCCACCATCTGCTTCACCGCCCCCACCGCCTACCGCGCCATGCTGGCGCAGAAGCCGGGGCGCGACCTGTCCAGCCTGCGCCGCTGCGTCTCGGCCGGCGAGGCGCTGCCGGCCGCGACCTACGAGGCCTGGCGCGACGCCACCGGCATCGAGATCACCGAGGGCATCGGCGCCACCGAGATGCTGCACATCTTCATCGCCTCCAGCCCCGGCGCGGTGCGGCCGGGGTCGACCGGCACGGTGGTGCCGGGCTATGAGGCGAAGATCGTCGACGACGATTTCAACGAGCTGCCGGCGGGCGAGGCAGGGCGCCTTGCCGTGCGCGGCCCGACCGGCTGCCGCTACCTGGCCGACGACCGCCAGCGCGCCTATGTCCGCGACGGCTGGAACCTGACCGGCGACACCTATCGCCGCGACGCCGATGGCTATTTCTGGTACCAGGCGCGGTCGGACGACATGATCGTCTCCTCCGGCTACAACATCGCCGGGCCGGAGGTGGAGAACGCGCTGCTGACCCATCCGGCGGTGCAGGAATGCGGCGTGGTCGGCGTGCCGGACCCCGACCGCGGCCAGATCGTGAAGGCCTATGTCGTGCTGAAACCCGGCCATGCAGCCGACGCGGCGACCCGCAAGGCGCTGCAGGACCATGTGAAGGCCGAGATCGCGCCCTACAAATACCCCCGCGCGGTGGAGTTCCTGGAGCGGCTGCCGCGCACCGAGACCGGCAAGCTGCAGCGCTTCCAACTGCGCCGCATGGCGACCGAAGCACCGGCGAAGGCCTCATGAACGACACCCGCCCCGCGCCGCTGCCCGCCGCCGACCTGCCCGCGGCCGCCTTCACCGCCCGGCAGCCGATCCGGTTCGAGCATTGCGACACCGCCGGCATCGTCTTCTTCGCCCGCTACTTCACCATGATGCAGGGCGCGGTGGAGGCGTGGTTCGAGGCCGAGCTCGGCCTCGACTACGCCGACATCATCCAGCGCCGCCGGGTCGGGCTCGGCTATGTTCGGGCCGAATGCGACTACGTGAGTCCGGCGCGGTTGGGCGAGGTGCTGGCCCTGACCCTGCTGGTCGAGCGGGTCGGCCGCAGCTCGATCGCCCTGGCCTTCCACGGCCATCGCGATGGCGAACCGGCCCTGATCGGCCGGCTGGTGCTGGTGACCACGGATATCGTCGAGACGGTGTCGATCCCGGTCCCGGCGGACATCCGGGATGCGGTGGAATCCTATCAGCGGAGATGCGCGACGTGACCATGATCGACCAGATGGCCGCCGGCGGCCTGGTGACGCTGCAGCCGGAAGGCTGGCCGGCGCCGAAGGGCTATGCCAACGGCATGATGGGAACCGGCCGGGTGGTGTTCGTCGGCGGCCAGATCGGCTGGGACGCCGAGGGCCGCTTCGCCCAGGGCATGGTCGGCCAGATCGCCCAGGCGCTGCGCAACATCCTGGCGGTGCTGGCCGCGGCCGGGGGCGGGCCGCAGCACATCGCCCGGCTGACCTGGTACGTCACCGACATGGAGGCGTACCGTGAGAACCTGAAGCCGCTCGGCCGCGCCTATCGCGAGGTGATGGGCGCGCATTACCCGGCCATGGCGGTGATGCGGGTGGTCGAGCTGGTGGAGCGCGAGGCGCTGGTCGAGATCGAGGCCACCGCCGTGCTGCCGGAGTGATGGGGATCATGGAGCAGCGGACGGTTTCCCTGACGAGTTCCCCCTCCCCTCGCGGGA
>NZ_JANX01000228.1 GCF_000767795.1 Inquilinus limosus MP06
GTGAACTTCAGGAACTCGACCGACGATGCGGTGCCGACATAGATCAGGTCGCGGCTGTGCACCGGGAACTGCTGGGCGTAGAAGAAGCCGCGCGGATCCTCGAAGCTGAGGCGGTAGACCACCGGCACCGGCTGGCGCGTTGCCAGCAGCGGCGAGTTGCTTCGGATCGACTGGAACACGGCCCGCGATTCGAAGCGGAAGACGAAGACGGCGCTGGCATCCGCCTGGTTCGACGCCAGCCCCCCGGCCCGGCCCACGGCCTGGGCCAGGGTGAACGGCTCCTGGTCGATCGGCAGCTCGCCGGAGGTGCTGACCGCGCCCAGCGCCGTGTAGGTCTGCGGATGGCGGGTGACGTAGATGGTGTCGTCCGGCTGGATGTAGATGTTTTCTGACGGGTCCTTCAGGATGGTCGGCAGGCCCACCGTCTCCGACGCCCCGGCCCGGGTCAGGGTGATGAAGGTCTCCGCCGGCAGCGACCTAATGCCGCCGCCCTGGGCGATGACGTCGAGCAGCCGCTCGCCCCTGAGGTTGAGCGGCACCCGCGCCCCGCCGGTCTGGTCGCCCAGCACCGAGGCGGAGGCGGAGCCCGATTCCGGCACGGTGACGATCACCTGCGGCTGGCTGGCCTGGCTGGTCAGCGACCGCTCGATCGCGTCGGCGACCTCGGTCGGGGTGCGGCCCACCGCCCGGATCGGCTTGGCCGCATAGGGCACGGTGATGTTGCCGCGCTGGTCGACGATCTGGGGCGGCAAAGTGACGCTGTGCGCCCCGTCGGCGCCGGTCGGGGTGACGGCGCCGGAGGCGAACAGGCCGGTGCCGGCTTCCCAGATCGACACCGAGACGGTGTCGCCGACCCCGATCTGCTGTGTCGGCGCCGGCGCCTTGTCGCCGAAGCGCTGCATCAGGCTGGGCCGCGGGGCGCGGTCCAGCGCCGCGATCGTGGTCTCGTTGAGATCGACGATGGCGTATTGGGTGTCGACCGCCTTGGCGGCTTCCGCGGCCGAGGCTTTCTCGCCCGACGCCAGGATCTGGCCGGCCAGGGGACCGTTGCTCGGCAGCTCGCCACAGGCGGGCAGCGCGAGAGCGGCGGGAAGGAGCCACGCCAGTCGCCAGGTCATGGGGCCGTCGTCTCTTCTGCCGTGCGCCGTAGCGCGAATGCTTGGGGCATACCAGATTTCGAACGCAATAGCCAATGCCTCAAATGCGTCCGATTTCAGATTCGAGTCCGGAAACCGAGGCCTGGAGCGGGCTCCCGGACTGCAAACCTGAAATTCCTGTTTTCGTGCCGCATTTTAGGTTTTATATCTATAGCGCCCTTGCCAAATCTTGGATGGCGGCACGGGTGAAGCTATGGTCCGATACGGCGCGTCGCCATCGGGGCCATGCCGAAGCCTCCGCTTCGAGTCGCCGGACAGCACAGGACCATGCCGTGACCCAGACGATCATGATCGACGGCTACAATCTCGGCCTCGAAACCGGCACCGGGGTGGCCACCTATGCCCGGAACCTGAGCTATGAGCTGCACAATCTCGGCTACCGCACCGAGGTGCTGTATGGCGGCCGGGCCGCGCCGAGCACCCAGCAGCTGCTGCGCGAGATCGCCTTCTTCGACCCGTCCAATGTCGGCGAGGCGCCGCGTTGGCTGGAGTTCCTGCGCTATGTCAACGAGCTGATCCATTCGCCGGCCGGGGTGCGGGCCAAGCCGGTGCCGATCACCGGCAAGGTGATCGCCAGGACCTACCGGTCGCGGATGCCGTATTACGACCAGATCAGCTCGGTGCCGGACCTGTGGAGCCGCTCCTACCGGCACTTCGCCATCTATCGCAACCGGATGACGGTGACGCTGCGCCACGCGCCCAAGCTGATGCACTGGACCTATCCACTGCCGCTGCGCATGGCCGGCGCCCGCAACATCTACACCATCCACGACCTGGTGCCGCTGCGGCTGCCCTACACCACGCTCGACAACAAGCGCCGCTACCACCGGCTGGTACGGATGCTGCTGCGCCGCGCCGACCACATCGTCACGGTGTCGGAGACCTCCAAGCGCGACATCGTCGACCTGTTCGGCTACCCCGAGGAGCGCATCACCAACACCTACCAGGCGGTCGACATCCCGGCGAAATATGCCGAGAAGCCGGAGGAGGCGGTGAAGCGCGAGGTCGAGGGCACCTTCAATCTCACCCATAAGGGCTACCTGCTCTATTTCGGCGCGATCGAGCCGAAGAAGAACATCGGTCGGCTGATCGAGGGGTACCTCGCCAGCCAGATCAAGACGCCGCTGGTGATCATCGGCAAGCTGGCCTGGAAGACCGACCAGGAGCTGAAGCTGCTGAACGATTCGACCATCCGCTACCTGGAGCAGGTCGACACCCTGACCTACACCCGCAACCGGGTGCTGCGCATCGACTACGCCCCCTTCCCGCTGCTGGTCAGCCTGATCCGCGGCGCCAAGGCGGTGACCTTCCCGTCGCTGTACGAGGGCTTCGGCCTGCCGGTGCTGGAGGCGATGCGCCTGGGCACTCCGGTCCTCGCCTCGACCGAGGGCGCCTTGCCGGAGGTGGCGGGCGACGCGGCGCTGCTGATCGACCCCTACGACACCCACGCCCTGGCCGAGGCGATCCGCGCCCTCGACAGCAATGCCGAGCTGCGCGGCGACCTGGTGCAGCGCGGCAGCCGGCAGGCGGATCTCTACTCGCCGGAGCGCTACCGCGCCCGGCTGGGCGAGATGTACCGGCGGCTGCTGCCGGCCGGGGAGCGGTCGCGGGCCGGGGCGGAAGTCGAGGCCGCAACCGGAACGCCGGTTCTGGCGGACGCCGACCAAAGGTTTCGTTGAAGGACCCATGGTGGAGCAAGAAGGTTTGGTGGTTTCGAAGGTTTCCTCGTCGCATCCGGTCTGCTATGCTGCGGTGCAGCGAACGGAAGCGCAGCCACCCCGACTCTCGTGAGGCATGGCTTGGGCAAGACACCGGACAATCCCTCGGAAGATCTCTCCGAAAAGCTGGACCAGCAGGCTTCGGTCGCGGACTCCCGGGACTCCTCCGACACATCCCAGGACGCGCCGACGTCGCGGCGGACCATCGCCGAGTTGCGCGCCGCCCGTGCGCGGATGAATGCCCGGCGCGGCGGCGAGCCTGCCGGCAGCGAGCCGGAGGGCGAGGCCGCCCCGACAACCGACGCCACCGTCACCTCGCTGCCCAGCCGGCGGCGATCGGCGGATGAGCTGGTGACCGGCTTCCGCGACGTGCCGGCGGTGCGGTCGGCGCCGCCGCCGACGGCCCGGCGCACGCCGCTGGAGCGCCGCTACGACACCCGGACCGAGCCGTTGCGGCTGCCCAGCCGCAAGGCCAGGCTGTCGGCCGGGTTCTGGCTGTCGCTGCTGCTGATGGTGGTGCTGCCGACCGCGGCCGGGGCCGCCTACTACCTCTATTTCGCCGCCGACCAGTACGTCTCCGAGTTCCGCTTCGCGGTGAAATCCTCGAACGCCTCGGCCTCCTCGGCGACCACGGATCTGGTCGGCGCCGCGCTGGGCCAGTCGGCCCGGCTGTCGGCGTTCAGCGACAACTTCATCGTCGCCGACTACATCACCAGCCGCGAGGCGGTGGGCGACCTCCTGAAGACCGTCGACCTGCGCGCGATCTACAGCAGCCCGAAGGCCGACTATCTCTCCCGCCTCGACCCCACCGTGCCGGTCGAGAAGCTGGTGAAGTACTGGCAGAACCGGGTCGATGCCAGCTTCGACGTGTCGACCGGCATCTCCATCGTCCAGGTCCGCGCCTTCACGCCGGAGGATTCGCTGCGCGTCGCCAAGGCGCTGATCGGCTCCAGCGAGGACCTGGTCAACCGCATCGCCGAGCGCGCCCGCGAGGATTCGGTCCGCTTCGCCGAGCGTGACGTGAAGAACGCCGAGGACCGGCTGCGCGAAGTCACGGCCAAGCTGCGCCAGTTCCGCAACGTGCAGCAGACCCCGGACCTGTCGACCAGCGCGTCCTCCACCCTCGGCCTGTCGCTGCAGCTGCGCACCAACCTGGCGCAGATGGAAGCGCAGCTGACCTCGCTGTCGACCCACATGTCGCCGGACGCGCCGACCATCAAGGTGCTGAAGAACAACATCGCCGCGACCCGGGACCAGCTGAACAAGATCGAGGGCGAGCTCGGCGCCGGCACCGCCCCGGCGGCCGGCAGCGGCCCGTCGCAGGAGGGCTATGCCGCGACCCTGTCGGATTACGAGGACATCCGGCTCGAGATGCAATTCGCGCAGCAGAGCTACCAGAACATGCTGACGGCGCTGGACCAGGTGCGCAGCAGCGCCATGTCCGACCGCACCTATCTGATGCCCTATGTCGAGCCGCAGCTGGCCGAGTACGCGCTGTATCCGGAGCGGTACGAGGACGTGCTGATCGTGTTCCTGATCGCCTTCGTCGCCTGGGCCATCACCATGCTCACGGTCCACTCCGTGCGCGACCACATGATCTGAGGCGGCCCGGATGACGACGCCGACGATCGCCCCCCTGCCCGGAGCCGCGCCATGACCGTGCTGGCACGGCCCCGCCTCGGCACGGCCCTGGCGGTCCAGGTCCGGGTCCTGGTGTCGCTGATGCTGCGCGAGATGCGGATGCACGCCAAGCATTCGCGCCTCAGCTACCTGCTCGAGATGCTCGAGCCGATGCTGCAGCTGTCGATGATGATGGCGGTGTTCTCCGCCATCGGCCGGCAGGCGGATTTCGGCACCAGCATGCTGCTGTTCCTCGGCACCGGCATGATCCCGTACTTCACCTTCATGCACATCTCGTCGAAGGCGATGACGGCGCTGCGCGGCGGCGGGCTGACCAAGGGCGTGCCGCTGGTCAAGCCGCTGGACCTGCTGCTGGCCCGCGCCTTCCTGGAGACGCTGCAGCTCGCGGTCGTGGCGATCCTGCTGTTCAGCTTCATCCACATCGTCATGGGGGTGCCGGAGGCAGCGCCGATCCAGCCGCTGAAGGTGGTCTCCGCCTTCCTGGTGATCGCGGCCACGGCGATCGGCGTCGGCATCGTCAACGGCGTGATCGGTTCCTTCTTCCGGCTGTGGGCGGTGGTCTACGGCGTGTTCGGCCGGTCGCTCTTGTTCCTCAGCGCCGTGTTCTACGTGCCCGACTACATGCCGGCGCAGATCCGCGACTGGCTGGTCTGGAACCCGGTGCTGCACGGCGTGGAGTGGTTCCGCACCGGCTTCTACCTGACCTATCCGACGGTGTGCCTGGACAAGACCTATCTGCTATCCTGGGCGCTGGGCTCGATCTTCTTCGGCCTGGTCCTGGAGCGGGCGCTGCGGACCCGCCGGATGACCGCGAAATGATCGTGCTGGACCGCGTCACCAAGCGCTACCGCTCGCACGGCACCGGCCACAGCCGGCTGGTGCTGGACGAGCTGAGCGCCGTGTTCGAGCCGGGGCAGACCGTCGGCATCCTCGGCCGCCGCGGCGCCGGGAAGTCGACGCTGATCCGCCTGATCGCGGGCTCCATCCCGCCGGATTCCGGGCGGGTGCTGCGCCAGGGCCGGGTGTCGTTCCTGGTCGGCACCGCCGGCCCCTTCGTCAGCACCATGACCGGGCGCGAGAATGTCTGGTTCACCGCCCGCATCTACGGCGCCGACGCCACCGAGGTGGTCCGCTTCGTCGAGGCGCATGCCGATCTGGGCACCGATTTCGACAAGCCGTTCGCAAGCTACACCGGCGACAAGCGCAGCCGCCTCCTGTTCACCGCGGCCTATGCCCTGCCCTTCGACATCTACCTGGCCGACGAATCGGTGATCGGCGGCCCGCCCGGCTTCCGCGACTGGTGCGAGCGGCTGGTCGACGCCCGCCGGCGCGAGGCGACGCTGGTCTTCACCACCAAGCGGCCGCGCATGCTGCGCCGCTTCGCCGACACCGGCGCGGTGCTGTCCGACGGCCGGCTGACCACCTACGACTCGGTGCGCGACGCCATCCTGGCGTTCAAGGACGACGACTTCCCCGCCGATGACGAGCCGCCGATCGAGTTCGACGAGGAGGATGAGGATGACGAGCTGCCCGCGCCGCTCCCCTGACCTCTGCCCGTCCGCCCCGACATGCTCGCCCGAGCATGCGCCATGGGTCCGGGGCCGTCCCCGGGCCTGCCACCGGGTGCGATGCACCCATTGCCATCTAGAGGACCGTCGATGAACACCTCGGAGCTGATCGAACAGCTGGCCCAGGACCACAAGCTGTCGCGCGTGAAGGCCAAGCGCATCCTCACCAGCATCTTCCAGGCGATCACCGAATCGGCCGCGCGGGGTGACCAGGTGTCGATCTCCGGCTTCGGCCGGTTCAAGGTGGCGACCCGGCCGGAGCGCGAGGGCCGCAACCCGACCACCGGCGCCCCGATCACCATCGCTGCCTCGAAGAAGGTGGTGTTCAGCCCGTCCAAGCCGGTGCGCGAGGCGTTGAACGCCTGAGGCGCTGATCCGGGGCCTGGTCGTCCGCCGGGTCCCGGCTGCAACCAACAACAATCGATCGATCCGAAGGCGTGCCTTCGTCCGTGCCGCCGATCCGGGACCGCCCCGGGTCGGCGATCGGGTTTCCGCTGCCTGCCCCTCCTCCCCTGCCGCCCCCCGAGGATCCCGCGATGCTGCCCAAGCCCTCCGCATCATTGGCCCCCAACACCTACGCCTTCGAGACCACGCCGCTGGTCAAGCCGACCGGCTTCCGCGAATACGACGCCCGCTGGTGGTTCGGCCATCCCGGCTCGGACAAGCCGCCGGAGCTGAACCTGATGGGCGTGCAGGCGCTGGGCCTCGGCCTCGGCACCTATCTGCACGAGGCCGGGGTAAAGCCCGAGGTCGTGGTCGGCCACGATTTCCGCGGCTACTCCATGGCCATCAAGATCGCCCTGGCGCAGGGGCTGATGGCGGCCGGCTGCACCGTGCACGACATCGGCCTGGCGGTCTCGCCGATGGCCTATTTCGCCCAGTTCGCGCTGGACGTCCCGGCCGTCGCCATGGTCACCGCCTCGCACAACGACAATGGCTGGACCGGGGTGAAGATGGGCTGCAGCCGCCCGGTCACCTTCGGGCCGGAGGAGATGGGAAGGCTGCGCGACATCGTGCTGTCCGGCGCGTTCGAGCCGCGCAGCGGCGGCGCCTACCGCTTCGTCGAGGGCTTCGCCGAGCAGTATGTCCGCGAGCTGACCGAAGGCCGGAAGATCACCCGCAAGCTGCGCGTGGTCGCCGCCTGCGGCAACGGCACCGCCGGCGCCTTCGCCCCGCGGGTGCTGGAGGCGATCGGGATCGAGGTGATCCCGCTCGACGTCGAGCTGGACCACACCTTTCCGAACTACAACCCCAACCCCGAAGACATGGAGATGCTGCACGCCATCGCCGCCAAGGTGAAGGAGACCGGGGCCGATTTCGGCCTGGGCTTCGACGGCGACGGCGACCGCTGCGGCGTGGTTGACAACGAGGGGAACGAGATCTTCGCCGACAAGATCGGCGTGATGCTGGCGCGCGACCTGTCGGCGCTGCATCCCGGCGCCCAGTTCGTGGTCGACGTCAAGTCGACCGGGCTGTTCGCGGCCGACCCGGTGCTGCAGGCGCAGGGGGCGAAGACCGACTACTGGAAGACCGGCCATTCCTACATCAAGCGCCGGGTGCGCGACCTGAACGCGCTGGCCGGCTTCGAGAAGTCCGGCCATTTCTTCTTCAACCCGCCGATCGGCCGCGGCTACGATGACGGGCTGGTCACCGCCATCGCCGTCTGCGAGATGATGGACCGCAACCCCGGCAAGACCATGGCCGATCTCTATCGCGCCCTGCCGCAGACCTGGGGGTCGCCGACCATGTCGCCGCATTGCGCCGACGAGGTGAAGTACGACGTCGTCGAGCGGGTCGAGAAGCGCTTCCGCGAGATCGCCGCCAAGGACGGGCTGGCCGGCCACCGCATCGTCGACATGGTCACGGTCAACGGCATCCGCGTGACCACCGAGGACGGCACCTGGGGCCTGGTCCGCGCCTCCTCCAACAAGCCGGAGCTGGTGGTGGTGGTCGAGAGCCCGGTGTCGAAGGACCGGCTGCACGAGATGTTCAAGGCCGTCGACACCGTGCTGCGTGAGAATCCCGAAGTGGGCGCCTACAATCAGACGATCTGAGAGAACCGCCGGGTGAAGGGCCTCCTTGCTTTTTTTGTCATTGCCGGGCTTGACCCGGCAATCCAGAGGATGTCGACGATCTCTGGATGCCCGTCCTCGGGCTTGCCCCGAGGACCCGCCCGGGCATGACGGAATGGGGAGCTGGGCCCCCCTCACCCGACCATCTGACACCATGACCGAGACCTGCCGCTGGAGCCGATGATGACCACCCCGACCGAGCAGATCGCGACCCTGCAGGGCCTGCGCGACCGGCTGATGACCTGGCTGACCGCGCAGGCGCTGCCGATCTGGTGGGAGGCCGGCGCCGACCGCGACCGCGGCGGCTTCCATGAGAGGCTGAACCTCGACGGCACGCCATGCCTGGACCCGCGCCGCGCCCGGGTGCAGGCGCGGCAGGTCTTCACCTTCGCCGTCGCCGGCCGCCTCGGCTGGACCGGCCCGTCGCGCCAGGCGGTCGAGCACGGGCTGGCCTTCTTCCGCAAGGCCTATGAGCGGCCGGACGGCACCTTCCGCACCCTGGTCGGGCCGGACGGGGCGACCTTGGACGACAGCGTGGTGCTGTACGACCAGGCCTTCGCCCTGTTCGCCCTGGCGGTCGCCGGCACCGTGGTCGCCGACCCGGCGCCGCTGACCGCGGCGGCCCGCCGCCTGCGGCAGCGGCTGGAGGCGACGCTGAAGCACCCGCTGGGTGGGTTCGAAGAGGCGGCGCCGCGCAAGCTGCCGCTGCTGGCCAATCCGCATATGCACCTGTTCGAGGCGTCGCTGGCCTGGGTCGAGCTGGGCCAGGGCCCGGACCAGCAGGCCTGGAACGATCTCGCCGACGAGATCGCCGGCCTGGCGCTGTCGCATTTCATCGATCCGAAGACGGGCTATCTGCGCGAGTTCTTCGACGGCGAGTGGCGGCCGGCGCCCGGCCGCGACGGCCGCAT
>NZ_JANX01000229.1 GCF_000767795.1 Inquilinus limosus MP06
ACGGCGCCGGCGCAGCCGGTGGCGATGGTCACCGCGACGACGGCGATCGCGGCAGAGGCCCGGGCCCAGCCGGGCGCCGGGCGCCGCAGCACCAGCCGCAGCCATTCATCGGCGCCGAGCACGCCGAGCAGGCCGACGATGACCGCGAACTCCCACTGCCCGACATAGACGGCGGCGAGGATCAGCGGTCCGAGAACGAGGCTGGAGAGGATCCGCAGCGTCAGGTTGCTGCGCTTCGCCCCGGGGCTATTGGCCACCGACGGCGCCATAGCGACGTTCCCGCCGCCGGAACTCGGCGAGGGCGGCCTCCAGGTCGGCATGGCCGAAATCCGGCCACAGCGTGTCGACGAAGACCAGCTCGGCATAAGCCGCCTGCCACAGCAGGAAGTTGCTGATGCGCTGCTCGCCGCTGGTGCGGATGATCAGGTCCGGGTCCGGCAGGTCGGCCGTGAACAGCCGGCCGGCGAACAGCCCTTCGTCGATCGCTTCCGGCAGCAAGGCCCCCGAGGCGACCTCGCGCGCCACCCGGCGCGCCGCCTCGGTGATCTCCTGCCGGGCGCCGTAGCTCAGCGCGACGGTCAGGTTCAGCCGGGTGTTGCCCGCGGTCAACGTCTCGCTCTCGGCCAGCAGGTCGACGATGTCGGGGGCCAGGCGCCCGCGGTCGCCGATGAAACGCAGCCGCACGCCCTTGCGGTGCAGGGCCTTCAGCTCGCCGCGCAGGAAGAAGCGCAGCAGCTTCATCAGCTCGCCGACCTCGAGGATCGGCCGGCGCCAGTTCTCGGTCGAGAATCCAAACAGCGTCAGATAGCCGACATCCAGGGCGATGGCGGCATCGATCGTCCGCTGCACGGCATGGACGCCCTGGCGGTGGCCGATGGCGCGGGGCAGGCCCTGGGCGGTCGCCCAACGGCCGTTGCCGTCCATGATGATCGCGACATGGAGCGCGGGCTGATCCTCGGCCTTGGGGGCGAAACGGTGCATCCCGTTGCTCAGACCTGGAGGATCTCTTTTTCCTTCTGCGCCGCCGCTTCGTCGATCTCGCGGATGCGGCTGTCGGTCAGGCCCTGGATCTTGTCGGCGAGGCGCTTGTGCTCGTCCTCGGAGATCTCGTGGTCCTTCTCGGCCCGCTTCAGCGCGTCCATGCCGTCGCGGCGAACGTTGCGCACCGCGACGCGGGCGGCTTCGGCATATTTGCCGGCGACCTTGGTCAGCTCACGCCGGCGCTCCTCGCTCAGCTCCGGCAGCGGCACGCGGACAGTCTGGCCTTCGGTCTGCGGATTCAGGCCCAGGCCGGAATCGCGGATCGCCTTCTCCACCGACTTGACCGCGCTGCGGTCCCAGACGGTCACGGTCAGCATGCGCGGCTCCGGCACGCCGATGGTGCCGACCTGGTTCAGCGGCATCTGGGCGCCGTAGACGTCGACCGTGATCGGCTCGAGCAGGCTGATGCTGGCGCGGCCGGTGCGCAGACCGGCAAGATCCTTGCGCAGGGACTCCAGAGCACCCGCCATGCGGCGGGAGATGTCGTCGAGATCGGCTTTGGCCACGCTCAGCCCTCCTCGGTCACGATGGTGTAGCGTCCCTGCCCTGCGACCACCTCCGCAAACGCGCCATGCTCGTTGATGGAGAAGACCAGGATCGGGATCTTGTTTTCACGGGCCAGCGAGATCGCCGCATGATCCATGACGCGGAGATCTTTTGCCAGCACATCCATGTAGGTCAAGCGGTCGAAGCGCTTGGCTCCTTCGACCCGCAGCGGGTCGGCGTCATAGACGCCGTCGACCTGCTTGCCCATGAGCAGGGCGTCGCAGCCCATCTCGGAGGCGCGCAGGGCGGCGCCGGTGTCGGTGGTGAAGAACGGGTTGCCGGTGCCGGACACGAAGATGACGACGCGGCCCTTCTCCATGTGCCGGATGGCCCGGCGTCGGATATAGGGCTCGCATACCGTCTGCATCGGGATGGCCGAGACCACGCGGGTGTGCAGGCCCTTGTGCTCGCAGGCGCTCTGCAGCGCCAGGCCGTTCATCACCGTGGCCAGCATGCCCATGTAGTCGGCGGTCGCCCGCTCGATGCCGGAGGCGGCGCCGCTCATGCCGCGGAAGATGTTGCCGCCGCCGACCACCATGCAGATCTCGACGCCGAGGGCGTGGACCTGGGCGACGTCATCGGCGATGCGCTCCACCATCTTCGGGTCGATGCCGTAATCCTGGTCGCCCATCAGGGCTTCCCCGGAAATCTTCAACAGCACCCGTCGATACTGGGCCGCCTTCGCCATGTCGCTCCACTCCCTCAGCGCCGCCAATCTGTTCTTGAGTTCGGCTCAGCGGCCGAGAGTCGCCGCCACTTCGGCCGCGAAGTCGCCCTGCTCCTTCTCGATACCCTCGCCGAGCACGAAGCGGACGAAACCGGTCACGCTGACCGGGGCGCCGGCATCTTTGGCCGCAGCCTCGATCGCCGCGCGGACCTTGGTCTCGCCGTCCAGCACCCAGACCTGCTCGTGCAGCACCACTTCCTCGTAGTACTTGCGGATCCGGCCCTCGACCATCTTCTCGATGATCGCCTCGGGCTTGCCGCTGGCGCGGGCCTGCTCGACCAGAACGGCGCGCTCACGCTCCAGGTTGGCGGCGTCGACGTCGGCAATGTGCAGCGCATCCGGCCGGGCCGCCGCGATGTGCATCGCGACCTGCTTGCCGAAGGCCTCGAGCTTGGCCTTGTCGCCGGTCGACTCCACAGCCACCAGCACGCCGATCTTGCCCAGGCCGGCCGCGACCGGGCTGTGCACATAGGCGGCGACGACGCCGTTCGACACCGACAGGGCGGCGCTGCGACGCAGGCTGATGTTCTCGCCGATGGTGGCGACCAGCTGGGTCACCTCTTCGCCGGCGGTGCGGCCCGTGCCCGGGAAGGCGCTGGCGGCCAGCGCCGCGACATCGCCATTCGCCTGCAGGGCGAGGCCGGCCAGGGTCGAGACGAGGCCCTGGAACTTGTCGTTGCGCGACACGAAGTCGGTCTCGGAGTTGACCTCGACCAGCGCGCCCCGATTGCCCTCGACGGCGGCGCCGACCAGACCCTCGGCGGCGACGCGGCCGGCCTTCTTGGCAGCGGCGGCCAAGCCCTTCTTGCGCAGCCAGTCGACCGCGGCCTCCAGGTCGCCGCCGGTCTCGCCGAGCGCCTTCTTGCAATCCATCATGCCGGCGCCGGTCTTCTCACGAAGCTCCTTCACCAGCGCTGCCGTGATCTCCGCCATATCGTCCTCGCATCCGGTTCGTTCGGCGCCGCGCCCCTGCACGGTCGCAGGCGCCCTCATCGACAGAAAGGGGCGGCTTTCTGGGCCGCCCCTGGTTCGCTCTCGGCTCAGGCGGCCGGCTGTTCCGCCTCGCCGGTCTCCGCCGGCGGCGGCAGCTCCTCCTCGACCGGCGCCTCCTCCAGCGCGCCGACATCGGCGCCGCTGGCGCTCATCTCGGCCTGGATGCCGGAGATGACGGCGCCGGAGAACAGCTCGCAGTAGAGCTCGATCGCGCGCAGCGCGTCATCGTTGCCCGGCACCGGGAAGGTGATGCCGTCTGGGCTGGAGTTGCTGTCCAGCACGGCCACGACCGGGATGCCGAGCTTGGCGGCTTCCAGGACCGCGATCGATTCCTTGTTGGTGTCGATGATCACCAGGATGTCGGGCAGGCCGCCCATGTCCCGGATGCCGCCCAGCGCCTTCTCGAGCTTGTCGCGCTCGCGGGTCAGGGTCAGCTGCTCCTTCTTGGTCAGGCCGACCGCGCCCTGGGCGAGCTGCTCGTCCATCTCCTTCAGGCGGCGGATCGACTGCGACACCGTCTTCCAGTTGGTCAGCATGCCGCCGAGCCAGCGATGGTTGACGAAGTACTGGCCGCAGCGCTTGGCCGCGTCGGCGATCTGGTCCTGAGCCTGGCGCTTGGTGCCGACGAACAGGACGCGGCCGCCATTGGCGACGACCTCACGCACGGCGTCGAGCGCGCGGTGCAGCAGCGGCACGGTCTGCTCGAGATCGATGATGTGCACGCCGTTGCGCACGCCGAAGATGTACGGAGCCATCTTCGGGTTCCAGCGGCGGGTGTGGTGGCCGAAATGCGCGCCCGCTTCGAGGAGCTGGCGCATGGTGAAGGTCGGCGTAGCCATGGTCGGAAGATCCTTTTTCCGGTTGTTCCGCCGCGGGCTTTGCCCCTCGCCGCACCGCGGATTGCGGATATGGCGAAAAGCACCGGAGCGACCGAGCCACTGCCGTGGCAGGCCGCGATGCCCGCGTGTGGGATTGACGACGGCGCGGTTGATACGCCCTGCGCCCGCGAAATGCAAGCCGGGCGATCTGCGGTTGGTTCGGCAGGGCCTGCCGGGCGGTTGGGCGGCTTCCGCGTGCGGGAGTCGCCCGACCGCCCGAATTCAGCCCCGCTATGCGCGGTTCAGGCGCTGCGGCGATCGGTCCAGACGAACCGCGAGCGGTAGCGCTGCGCCCGGCGGGCGCGGTGCTCGGCCAGGTCATCGACCGGCGCGGCGGGCTGGACCGGCTCGGCGGCGGCCGGCTCGTCCCAGCGGGCGACGAGCTTGCTGGTCTCCGCATCGCGGATCCAGCGCAGCAGCACCTTGTCCTCGTCCCGGACCGGGTCGTGGCGCAGGTCGCGGTTGCGGAAACGCGGGAGGGCCGCCAGGGCCTCGGCCCGCGGGGAGATCACGGCGCCCAGCGCCAGGCGCAGGCGGCGATCGAAGCAGGAGAGAAATGCGAGGTTCATCGTTCGCTCCGTATCCCGCACGCGGCGGAAGCGGGGCGAACGGCGCTCCGACCCTAGGTCCGGCTCACGCCATCCACCCGGCCGACGCCGAGTGCGATCCAGTAATGTTCCGGTGACGTCACCGCGGCCGGACCGGCCTTGGCGACGCCACGACTAGGGTGGTCGTCCATCTGTCTCTCGTTGTGAGATTGGCGCCGGGCGGGCCTGGGCTCGCTCGGCGTCACCGGCGATGTATGCCCGCGCCCCCTCGGAGTCAAGGCCAAAGCAAATACCGCGGAGTGCCTGGGCCGGAGCGGCTTTCCGCGCTGGTCGGGCCGACCGTTCCGGACCTCCCGCCGCGGCCGGAGTCGCCGGCTCTCGGCCCCAATGGCCCATGGTCCAATGGAACGAAGATGCGGGTCGGTACCATTGTTCCTTCTGCAGGCCTGTTGCAGACGGCCGCACCGGGCCGGCCGGTCGGGCGGGATGCCCGGTCGCCCGCAATCCTGGCCAGGAGGGCGCTGATGCGCATCCTCTTTCCCTTCGTGACCGCGCTCGCACTCGCCGCCAGCAGCGCGACCGCCCATGGACCGGCGGCGTGGATCCAGAACGGTCAATACCGGAACCTGTCCGGCACGCATGAGCAGTGCTGCGGCCCGCATGACTGCGCCGCCTTCGCGTCCCGTGATGTCCAAGTGCGCCCCGACGGGTATATGATCCGGCCCCTGTCGATGCTGATACCGACCGACCAGGCCCAGTTCAGCGAGGACCAGAACTACTGGCTGTGCCGCAAGCCGGACGGTTCGATGCGCTGCTTCTTCATCCCGAACGTCGGCGCCTGAGGCGGGGCCGGCGAGGAGAAGGCCCGATGACGCTGTTTCCTCCAGGCCCTCGCCGCATCGCCGCAACGTGCGTGACGGCGCTGCTCCTCCTCACGGCCGCGGCCGCGGCCCGAGCGGCGCTGCCGCCCTATTGGCAGCGCCTGGAGGAGATCAAGGCGATCCTGGACAGCAACGAGCTCTCCGAGAAGCTTCAGGGACATCCGATCGACCGGATCGAGCGGCCGGGCGACGACTTTTACCGGGTCCAGGCAGGCCCCTGCTCGCTCGACATCCGCATCGTCGACGACCCCGCCAGCAGCACCAAGCCGGCGATGCCGGGCCCGCGCAGCTTCCATATCGAGGCCGGCAAGGCCGCCTGCCGCTGATCCCTGGAACCGGCACCGTGCCCGCCGCGTTGGCCAGGTTTGGCAAGGAGGCACCATGCACGCCTACTCCGTCCGGATCGTGCCCGCCGGCCGCCAGGACCCGCTGTGGCGCGCTGTCGATCCCGACAACGGCGCCGACTTCATGAGCGACATGATCGTCTTCGCCGAGGACCCGGAGGATGCGCGCCGCTATCTCGATGCGACCCTCCTGGCCACCGGCTTCGCGCCGGACCGGCCGCCGCTACGCGGGACCGGATCGCCCTGGCAGGAGCCCGGCCTGGTGCGGATCGAGGCTGCGCCCGAATTCGATCCCGTCGCCCGCCTGGCCGGCCGCAACCACGTGGCGCGGCGCCAGGGCTTCCTGAGCAATCCGACGACCGACCCGCTGCGAGACTAGGACGGGGTCTTGAAGGTCGTCCCGTACTGCTCGCGCAGGGCGGCCTTCTGCACCTTGCCCATGGCGTTGCGCGGGATCTCCGCCACCACGAACACCGCCTTGGGCTGCTTGAACCGGGCCAGCTGGTCCTGCAGCGCCGCCTGGATCGCGGCCGGGTCGAGCGGCGCGGCGCCCGCCCGCATCTTCACCACCGCCGCCACCGCCTCGCCGAAATCCGGATGCGGCAGGCCGATCACCGCCGATTCCTCGACGCCCGGGATGGCGTCGATCAGGCCCTCGACCTCCTTCGGATAGACGTTGAAGCCGCCGGTGATGATCAGGTCCTTGGCCCGGCCGACGATCGAGACATAGCTGCGATCGTCCACAACCCCGACATCGCCGGTGATGAAGAAGCCGTCGGCGCGGAACTCGGCGGCGGTCTTCTCCGGCATCCGCCAATAGCCCTTGAAGACGTTCGGCCCCTTGACCTCGATCACCCCGATCTCGCCCCGCGGCAGCGGCCTGGCGTCCTCGCCCACCACCCGCAGCGACACGCCGGGCAGCGGGAAGCCGACCGTCCCCGCCCGCCGCTCGCCATCGAGCGGGTTCGAGGTGTTCATGTTGGTCTCGGTCATGCCGTAGCGCTCGAGGATGGTGTGCCCCGTGCGCTGCCGGAACTGCTCGAAGGTGTCGGCCAGGAGCGGCGCCGAGCCGGAGATGAACAGCCGCATATGCGCGCATGCCTCGGCGGTGAGGCCCGGCTGCTCCAGCAACCGGGTGTAGAAGGTCGGCACGCCCATCATCACGCTGGCCCCGGGCAGCAGGCGCAGCACCTCGGCCGCGTCGAATTTCGGCAGGAACAGCATGGTCGCCCCGGCCAGCAGGGCGCAGTTGGTGGCGACGAACAGGCCGTGGGTGTGGAAGATCGGCAGGGCGTGCAGCAGCACGTCGTCCGGCCGGAAGCCCCAGTAATCATGCAGGGTCAGGGCGTTCGACAGCAGGTTGTCGTGGCTGAGCATCGCCCCCTTGGACCGCCCGGTGGTGCCGGAGGTGTAGAGGATCGCGGCCAGGTCGTCGGGCTCGCGCGGCAGCGTCTCGAACCCGTCCGGCTCCCGCGCCGCGGCCTCGACCAGGGTCCCCTCCCCGGCCGCGCCGAGGGTGAGCACCGCCTTGGCCCCGGCCGGTCCGGCCACCGCCTCGATCTCGGCCAGCCGGGCCGGCTGGCACACCGCCAGCGACGGCTCGGCATCGCCGGCGAAATAGGCGACCTCGCCCTTGGTGTAGGCGGTGTTGAGCGGCAGGTAGACCGCCCCGGCGCGCAGGCAACCGAGATAGAGCGCCACCACATCCTGCGACTTGTCGACCTGCACCATCACCCGGTCGCCCGGCGCCACGCCCAGCCGCCGCAGCAGGTTGGCATAGCGGGCGCTGGCGGCCTCCAGATCCGCATAGGAGATGGCGCGGCCGTCGGCGAGCGCCAGCGCCGGCTTGGAGTGGTCGGCAGGGAAGCGGGCGGACAGGGCGCGGTAGAGATTGGTCATGCGGCTCGGCGAGTCAGAGATAGGGCTTCAGCTGGCGCGCCACCGCGCGGCTCGTCGCCACCTTGCCGGCATTGACGAAGGCCTCGTGGTTCCGCTCCAGCTCAGCCGGATCATAGAGGTAATTGACCAGAAGTCCCCAGCCCTGCTCCAGCCCCTTCGGCGAGGCATCGCCGGCCCAGTTCAGCCGCTCCAGCCGGGCGCCGTTGCCGAGATGGAAGCGCGCCACCGGGTCGACCAGCCGCCCGTTCGGCCGCAGCTCGGCGGCGAGATAGCGGGCGCAGAGGCCGGTCAGCGCCGCCTTCCGCGCCTTGTCCGCCGCCACGGCCTCGATCCCGCCCGCGGCCAGGGCTGGCAGAAGATCATCGGCGGCGTCCCGCACCGCCGCGACCTCATGCTGCGGCGCCGCCGTCTCCAGCCAGCGCCGGAAGCCGGGAATCGGCGACAGGGTCGAGAAGGCGGCGAGGTTGGGCAGGGTCTGCTGCAGGTCGGCCACCACCTGCTTCAGCAGGAAGCTGCCGAAGGAGATGCCGCGCAGCCCCTTCTGGGTGTTGGTGATCGAGTAGAAGATCGCCGTGTCCGCGGCGGCGGGGTCGCCGACCGGCGCCTTGGGGTCCAGCAGCGGCGCCACCTCCCCCGCCAGGCCGCGCACCAGCGCCACCTGCACGAAGATCACCGGCTCGTTCGGCAGCGCCGGATGGAAGAAGGCATAGCAGCGCCGGTCCTCGGCCAGGCGCCGGCGCAGGAACTCCCAGCCCGGGATGGCGTGCACCGCCTCATACTGGATCAGCTTCTCCAGAATGATCGCCGGCGTCTCCCAGGTGATCCGCCGCAGCTCCAGGAATCCGCCGGAGAACCAGTCGGTCAGCACGTGCTTCAGGTCGGCATCCACGATCCGCAGCTCCGGGTTCCCGTCGGCGAGGTCGAGGGCGTCGGCGCGCAGCCCGATCACGAACTCCGTGCCCTCGGGCAGCATGTTGATGCGGCGCAGCAGCTCCCGCCGCGGCGGCTCGGCCGCCTCGGCCAGGGCCAGGGCGCTGGACGCGCTGGGCTCGGCCATGAACGCGCGCGCGGCGGCGGCGATCGCCGCATGGTCGGGCCCGAACTCCCGCGCCAGCAGGGTGAAGAAGGCCTCGCGCCCGGCCGCGTCCAGGCCACGATAGAGGGCCACCAGCTCACG
>NZ_JANX01000230.1 GCF_000767795.1 Inquilinus limosus MP06
AAGGCCCCGGTCAGGCCGCTGCCCTTGCGGGCGGCGTCGATGCGGGTGCAGATCTCGTTCAAGCCGATCTGCTCACGCGCGCAGATCTCCATCAGCCCGTCCCAGAACACGACTTCCATGCGGACGCTGGTGCGCCGGCCGGCAACCGTCACATTGCGGCAGATCGACAGCGGGTCCGCGTCGCGGGCGAGAGCTCCATTATGACCCATCGTCACCTTTCCGGGCCCGCTGCCCCGGATTGGGGCCATGGGCGACATCAAATACAATGCATTATGTCGAATAATTACCGCTTCCGCGCAAAAAGGTGAACTGGCGATTGCGCTTTTGCGTTACGGCGGGGTTCGCTTCATGTCGCGGCGGCGCCGCGCCTAGTGTCGCGGCGCGGCCGCAACGTCGGCGCAGACCTCGAATTCCGCCTGCACCGTGGCGTGGCCGACGCCGAAGCGGTCGCGCAGCAGCCGGGTCACCGCGCCGATCGCCCGGTCGGAATCGGCGCCCTCGCGCAGCCGGGCGTGCAGGGTCACCAGCGGCCGGTCCGGCGTCAGGGTCCAGGCGTGGACGTGGTGTACGTCGATCACCTCCGGCACCTCCTCGAGGATTGCCGCGCTCAGCGCCGCCTCGTCGATCCCGCCCGGCGTGCCCTCCACCAGGACATGGCCGGATTCGCGCAGGATCGACCAGGCGCTGCGCAGCACCAGCAGCGAGACCAGCACCGACAGGATCGGATCGATCGGCGTCCAGCCGGTCAGGAGGATCACCGCGCCCGCGGCCAGGGCGCCGATCGAGCCCAGCAGGTCGCCCATCACATGCAGTGCCGCGCCGCGCAGATTCAGGTTGTCGCGGTCGCCGCCCTGCAGCACCCGGAAGGCCACGAGGTTGGCGACAAGGCCGGCGGCGGCGATGCCGATCATCAGCCCGCCCTCGACCGGCGCCGGCGCGGCCAGCCGGCCCGCGGCCTCGACCACGATGGCGACGACCACGGCCAGCAGCACGATGCCGTTGGCGAAGGCTGCCAGCACCTGCACCCTTCCGTAGCCGTAGGAGCGCCGGGCGTCGCGCGGCCGCCGCGCCATCCGCGCCGCCACCCAGGCCAAAGCCAGCGCCGCCGCATCGGTCAGCATGTGCCCGGCATCGGCCAGGAGCGCCAGGGAGTTGGCGATCCAGCCGCCCGCCGCCTCCAGCACCATGAAGCCGGCGGTGATCGCCAGCGCGATCAGCAGCCGCCGCTCGCCATCGGCCCCCTCCGGCATGCCGTGATGGTGCCCGTGGTGAGGACCATGGCCCGGCCCGTGATCATGCGCCGCATGATCGTGGCCGGATTCGGGCCCGTGCTCGTGCGGCGCCGCCCCGGCGGCGTGATCATGCGGCATTCCGACCTCCGGAGGATGCGAATCGCTCGCGCCACTCTACATCTGGTCCTCAAGCATGAAAAACCCGCCCGGAATGCCGGTTGCACACCCCCTACCGCTATGTTAGATGACGGCGCGCCGAGCGTAAGGGGTGGGCCTCGGACAGCCTTTTGTTGTGCGACAGAGCCCCCCGAACATTCGGCGGTCGTGGCCTCCTGCCACGATCGAACAAACGATCGAGGGACGATCGGTGGCAGCTACAGGGTCAGGACTTTCCGGCCTCGCATCCAGCTACGCGACGGCGCTCTACGCACTCGCCGATGAGGGCAAGACGCTCGACCAGACCGCGGACGACCTGCGCGGCCTGAAGACCGCCCTGGCCGAGAGCGAGGATCTTCGCCGCCTGGTCCGCAGCCCGCTGCTGTCGCGCGATGCGCAGGGCAAGGCGATGGCCGCGGTGCTGGAGAAGGCCGGCGTGTCCGACCTGGTGCGCCGCTTCATCGGCCTGGTGGCGCGCAACCGCCGCCTGTTCGCCCTCGACGCTATGATCGACGCCTTCCTGGCCGAGCTGGCCCGCCGCCGCGGCGAGGTCACCGCCGACGTCACCGCCGCCACGGCGCTGACCGACCGCCAGACCGAGGCGCTGGTCGACCAGCTCAAGAAGGCCATGGGCGCCAAGGTCCAGGTCAATGTCAAAGTCGATCCCGCCCTGCTCGGCGGGATGATCGTCAAAGTCGGCTCGCGCATGGTCGACAGCTCCCTGCGCACGAAACTGGCCAAGCTGCAGCTCGCGATGAAGGGGACCGTCTGATGGACATCCGTGCCGCCGAAATCTCTGCGATCATCAAGGATCAGATCGCCAATTTCGGGACCGAGGCCGACGTCGCCGAGGTCGGCCAGGTTCTGTCGGTCGGTGACGGCGTCGCCCGCGTCTACGGGCTCGACAACGTCCAGGCCGGCGAGATGGTCGAGTTCCCGGGCGGCATCAAGGGCATGGCGCTGAACCTCGAGACCGACAATGTCGGTATCGTGATCTTCGGCGAGGACCGCGACATCAAGGAAGGCGACACGGTCAAGCGGACCGGCGCCATCGTCGAGGTTCCGGTCGGCCGCGGCCTGCTGGGCCGCGTGGTCGACGCCCTGGGCAACCCGATCGACGGCAAGGGCCCGATCCAGGACGCCAAGATGAGCCGCGTCGAGGTCAAGGCCCCCGGCATCATCCCGCGCAAGTCGGTGCATGAGCCGATGCAGACCGGCCTGAAGTCGATCGACGCGCTGACCCCGGTCGGCCGCGGCCAGCGCGAGCTGATCATCGGCGACCGCCAGACCGGCAAGACCGCCGTCGCCATCGACACCATCCTGAACCAGCGCGAGATCAACAAGAGCGGCGACGAGAGCCAGAAGCTCTACTGCATCTACGTCGCGGTCGGCCAGAAGCGCTCGACGGTCGCCCAGATCGTCAAGACGCTCGAGGAATACGGCGCGCTGGAATACACCATCGTCGTCGCCGCGACGGCCTCCGAGCCGGCGCCGCTGCAGTTCCTGGCGCCCTACACCGGCGCCGCGATGGGCGAGTTCTTCCGCGACAACGGCATGCACGGCCTGATCATCTATGACGATCTGTCCAAGCAGGCCGTGGCTTACCGCCAGATGTCGCTGCTGCTGCGCCGCCCGCCGGGCCGCGAGGCGTATCCGGGCGACGTGTTCTACCTGCACAGCCGCCTGCTGGAGCGCGCGGCAAAGATGAACGACGAGCACGGCAACGGCTCGCTGACGGCCCTGCCGGTCATCGAGACCCAGGCCGGCGACGTGTCGGCCTACATCCCGACCAACGTGATCTCGATCACCGACGGCCAGATCTTTCTCGAGACCGGCCTGTTCTATAAGGGCGTCCGCCCGGCCATCAATGTCGGCCTGTCGGTCAGCCGCGTCGGCTCCGCCGCCCAGATCAAGGCGATGAAGCAGGTCGCCGGCCGCATCAAGCTCGAGCTCGCCCAGTACCGCGAGATGGAGGCCTTCGCCCAGTTCGCGTCGGACCTCGACGCTTCGACCCAGAAGCTGCTGGCCCGCGGCGCGCGCCTGACCGAGCTGCTGAAGCAGCCGCAGTTCAGCCCGCTCCCGGTCGAGGAGCAGGTGGCGTCGATCTTCGCCGGTGTCCGCGGCCATCTCGACAGCGTCCCGACCAACCGGGTGCAGGATTTCGAGAAGGGCCTGCTGGAGGCGCTGCGCGACGAGGGCAAGGCCATCCTCGAGGACATCCGCAACGAGAAGCAGATCTCGCCGGCGAATGAGGAGAAGCTGACCAGCTTCATCGTCAACTACGCCAAGACCTTCGTCTGATCGGCGGTCGTTCCCTCCACATCGATTGAAGGCGGGGCGCCATGCCGTCGTTGAAGGACCTCAGGAACCGGATCACCAGCGTCAAGTCGACGCAGAAGATCACTGCGGCCATGAAGATGGTCGCGGCGTCGAAGCTGCGCCGCGCCCAGGAGCAGGCCGAGGCCGGGCGGCCTTATGCCGACCGGATGGAGCGGATGCTGACCGGCCTGGCCGCTGTCGCCAAGACGGCGGGCCAGGGCCCGAAGCTGATCGCCGGCACGGGCAAGAGCGACGTGCACCTGCTGCTCGTCATCACCTCCGACCGCGGCCTGGCCGGCGCGTTCAACGCCACGGTGCTGCGTGAGACGCGCAAGCAGATCCGCGAGCTGCAGGGCCGCGGCAAGACGGTGAAGCTCTTCACCGTCGGCCGGAAGGGCCGCGACAACCTGCGCCGCGACTTCGCCAACCTGATCGTCGAGAGCGTCGTCGACATCGGCCGGCCGAAGCTGGGCTTCGCCGATGCCAACGGCATCTCGGACCGGATCCTGGCGATGTTCGAGGCCGGCGAGTTCGACGTCTGCTCGGTCGTCTACAACAAGTTCAAGTCGGCGATCGCCCAGATCATCACGGTGCAGCAGCTGGTGCCGGTGGCGCTGCCGGCCGTGGCCGAGGATACGGCCTCGAACATCGCCTACGAGTTCGAGCCGAGCGAGGAGCAGATCCTGGCGGAGCTGCTGCCGCGCAACCTGGCGATCCAGATCTACAAGGCGCTGCTCGAATCCGCCGCCTCCGAGCAGGGCGCGCGCATGACCGCGATGGACAATGCGACGCGCAACGCGGGCGACATGATCAAGCGGCTGACGCTGGTCTACAACCGGACCCGCCAAGCCTACATCACCAAGGAGCTGATCGAGATCATCTCGGGCGCCGAAGCCGTCTAAGGCCCCAGCTTGATCCACCGATCGCTTGAAGACAGTTCGAGGAGCGTGAGCACCATGGTCGAGACCCAGACCGGAAGCAATGTCATCGGCCGCATCAGCCAGGTTCTGGGCGCCGTGGTGGACGTCCAGTTCGATGGCGAGCTGCCGGCCATTCTGAACGCCCTGACCACCGAGATCGGCGACCGCAAGCTGGTGCTCGAGGCGGCGCAGCATCTCGGTGAGAACACCGTGCGCTGCATCGCCATGGACTCGACCGACGGCCTGGTCCGCGGCGCCAAGGTGCACGACACCGGCAACGCCATCTCGGTGCCGGTCGGGCCGGAGACGCTGGGCCGCATCATGAACGTCATCGGCGAGCCGATCGACGAGCGCGGCCCGATCGCCGCCAAGCAGCACTTCCCGATCCACCGCGCGGCGCCGGAATTCGTCGACCAGGCGACCGAGGCGGAGATGCTGGTCACCGGCATCAAGGTCGTCGACCTGATCGGCCCCTATGCCAAGGGCGGCAAGATCGGCCTGTTCGGCGGTGCCGGCGTCGGCAAGACCGTGACCATCCAGGAGCTGATCAACAACATCGCCAAGGCGCATGGCGGCGTGTCGGTCTTCGCCGGCGTGGGTGAGCGCACCCGCGAGGGCAACGACCTGTACCACGAGATGATCGACTCCGGCGTCATCAAGCTGGGCGAGGACGGCTCCAAGGTGGCGCTGGTCTACGGCCAGATGAACGAGCCGCCGGGCGCCCGCGCCCGCGTCGGCCTGTCGGGCCTGACCGTCGCCGAGTACTTCCGCGACGTCGAAGGCCAGGACGTGCTGTTCTTCGTCGACAACATCTTCCGCTTCACCCAGGCGGGCGCCGAGGTGTCGGCGCTGCTGGGCCGCATCCCGTCGGCCGTGGGCTATCAGCCGACCCTGTCGACCGACATGGGCGCGCTGCAGGAGCGCATCACCTCGACCACCAAGGGCTCGATCACCTCGGTGCAGGCCATCTACGTGCCCGCCGACGACCTGACCGACCCGGCCCCGGCGACCTCGTTCTCGCATCTGGATGCGACGACGGTGCTGAGCCGCGCGATCTCCGAGCTGGGCATCTACCCGGCGGTGGATCCGCTCGACTCGACCTCGCGCATCCTCGACCCGCGCGTGGTCGGCCAGGAGCATTACGAGGTGGCCCGCGCCGTGCAGCGTACGCTGCAGGAATACAAGGCGCTGCAGGACATCATCGCCATCCTGGGCATGGACGAGCTGACCGAGGAGCAGAAGCTGACCGTGGCCCGCGCCCGGAAGATCCAGCGCTTCTTCAGCCAGCCCTTCCACGTCGCCGAGGTGTTCACCGGCACGCCGGGCGTGTTCGTCCCGGTCGAGGAGACGGTCCGGGCGTTCAAGGGCATCGTCAACGGCGACTACGACCACCTGCCGGAAGCGGCGTTCTACATGGTCGGCACCATCGACGACGCCATCGCCAAGGCGAAGAAGCTCGCCGAAGCCGCCTGATCCGACTGACGCGTTGTTTTAGCGAGCAGGTTCACGCGATGAGGTGAAGTCACCTCATCGCTGTCTGCTCTAGCCTGCCGGGGACATCCATGGCCGAGAAATTCGCCTTCGAACTGGTCTCGCCCGAGAAGCTGCTCGTGGCGCAGCAGGTCGAGATGGTGGTCGTCCCCGGTGGCGACGGCTATTTCGGCGTGCTGAAGGGGCACATGTCGATGCTGTCGACCGTCCAGCCGGGCGTGATCGACGTCTATGAGCAGCGCAGCGCCGTCTCCAGCCGCCTGTTCGTCACCGGCGGCTTCGCCGAGGTGACGCCGGAGCGCTGCACCGTGCTGGCCGAGGAGGTCGTGCCGGTGGCCTCGATGGACCGCGCCAAGGTCGAGCAGGAGCTGCGCGACGCCGAGGAGGACGTGGCCGACGCCAAGACCCCCGGCGACAAGGCCGTGGCCGAGCGCGCGCTGAAGCTGGCCCAGGCCAAGCTGACCGCCGTCACCCGCGGAGCGCCGGCCGGCCACGCCTGACCGCTCTTCCAGACTGTCGAATGAAGGGGCCCTCACGGGCCCCTTTTTCTTTGGCCGGTGCGGCAACGGTCTCCGCTCCTGGTAAGCTGCCCATCCGATCGCTGCCAATGAGAGGCTGACCAGATGTCCGGGCTCACACGCTTCTCCGTCCCTCCCCTGTCCCGCATGACCCGGCGGCTGGCGGATGTCGCCTCCGGCCGCGCCGCGCCGGACCTGGTGATCCGCGACGTCCGGGTGCTGTCGACCTATTCCGAGCGCATCCTGCCGGGCCGCGAGGTCTGGGTGGCCGGCGGACGCATCGCCGCGGTGAAGCCGGCGGGATCCTGCCGAGACGGATCGGCCCGCATCCATGACGGCAAGGGCGCCATCCTCGCTCCCGGGCTGGTCGACCCGCATATCCATATCGAATCCAGCATGGTGACGGCCTGCGCCTATGCCGAGGCGGCGCTGCTGAACGGCACCACCACGATCTTCTGCGACAGCCACGAGATCGGCAATGTCATGGACGTGGCCGGGGTCGAGGCGATGCTGGAGGATGCGCGGCAGGCGCCGCTGTCGATCTTCCTGACCGTGCCCAGCACCGTGCCGGCCACCTCGCCGCGCCTGGAGACCGCCGGCGGCGACCTGACGGCCGAGAAGATCGCCGGCCTGTTCGACCGGTGGCCGGAGGCGGTGGCGCTGGGCGAGAAGATGGACTTCGTCCCGGTGACGATGGGCGATGAGCGCAGCCACGCCATCCTGGCCGCGGCGCTGGAGCGCGGCCGGCCGGTCTCGGGCCATGTCTATGGCCGGGAGTTCGTCGCCGCCTATGCCGCGGCCGGCGTCACCGACACGCATGAGGCGATCGACCGCGACATCGCCGACGATATGCTGGAGGCCGGCATCTGGCTGTTCCTGCGCGGCGGCCCGCCGACCACGCCCTGGCACAGCCTGCCCGAGGCGATCAGGACGATCACGGAGGTCGGCGCCTCGCACAAGCGCGTCGCCGTCTGCACCGACGACCGCGACGCCGACGACCTGCTGCATTTCGGCATGGACTGGGTGGTGCGCGAGGCGATGCGCGCCGGGATGTCGCCCGAGCAGGCCTGGTCGATGGGGTCGCTGCACGGCGCCACCCGCTTCGGCCAGGATGGCGAGATCGGCGGCTTCGGCGGCGGCCGCCGGGCCGATCTGGTGCTGCTGGACGACGGCCACAAGCCGGTCAGCACCTGGTATGGCGGCGAGCTGGTGGTCGAGGACCGCCGGATCACCCCGGTCCTGGATGAGGCGCTATCCGCCCGCTGGCGCTATCCGGAGGCGGCGTATCACACCGTGCGGCTGCCGGCGGCGGTGAAGCTGACGCCCGACCTGCCGGCCGGGCGCGTCACCGCCCACGCCATCCGGACGGTCCTGCCCGGCATCACTCTCGGCCATGTCACGGTCGAGCTGGAGCCGGCGAATGACTGGCAGGCGCATTTCGACCGGCACGGCCTGTGCTTCGTCACGGTGGTGGAGCGGCACGGCAAATCGGCCGGCAACGTGGCGCACGGCCTGCTGTCCGGCTTCACCCTGAAGGCCGGCGCCGTCGCCTCCTCGGTCGGGCATGACAGCCACAACATCATCATCGCCGGCACCAACGAGGCCGACATGCAGGTGGCGCTGCAGGCGATCGCGGCGGCGCAGGGCGGCGTCTGCGTCGTGCGCGACGGCCGGGTGACGGCGATGGTGCCGCTGCCGATCGCGGGCCTCTTGTCCGACAAGCGCGTGACCGAGGTGGCGGAGGAGGTGAAAACGCTGAAGGCCGAATGGGAGAAGGCGGGCTGCGCCATCCCCTATATGGGCTTCAACCTGATCCCGCTGTCGGTGATCCCGGAGATCCGCATCACCGACAAGGGCCTGGTGCTGGTGCCGGAAATGGAGATCGTGCCGCTGTTCGAACCGGCATGACCCCTCGCCCAGTAGGTTGGGTTCGCCTTGCGAACCCAACATCCGCCGCCGCGGTCCCGATCCCGTTGGGTTCGGGTGCCGCGAACCCAACCTACGCCTCACACCGACGGCTGGAATTATTGACCCGTCATGGCGAGCCCCGAAGGGGCGTGGCCATCCAGGGCGGCTCGCACCGGCCCCTGGATGGCCACGTCGGCTTCGCCTCCTCGCCATGACGGGGAAGAGACCGAGGAGTCGATCTGGAATCAGTCCGCTCCGGCGTCTGGACCCAGCGCCTCGAACAGCAGCCGGGTCGGCACCAGCCGGGCCGGCTGGCCGGGGGCGAACCAGACGATGGCGTTCTGACCGAATTCCTCGGCCAGGACGGTGAATTCCGCGACCGGCAGGCCGAGCACCAGCAGCCCCTGCTCCGGCGGCCAGGCGCCGTCCTGGCCCGCGCCGGTGTGCGGCACGGCC
>NZ_JANX01000231.1 GCF_000767795.1 Inquilinus limosus MP06
GTGTCGGGACGGTCGGCACGGTCGCCGGCCAGCCCTGTCCCAGAGCTCGGCCGTCAGCCGCTCCCGGGCTTCGGTATCGGCAGGCGTCGCGCCGGCGGTCACGGCCGCGATGGATCCGGTGACGCCCTGGGCGACGCGGCGGCGGCGGTCGGCCGCCTGGGCCTGACGATCGTCGTGGTCCCGCTCGGCGGCGTGCCGGGCCTCCTCCCGCTGCTGGCGCAGCCTGGCCCGCAGCGCGATGGCGCGGCGGATGCCGAGGAAGAGGCGGCTGAAATGGGCTTCGGCCTTGCCGGCGCGATCTAGGTCGCCGGCCTGCAGGGCGGCGATGGCCTCGGCCTGGAATGCCTGCGCCATCGTCATGCCGGGCTCGATCAGGCCGGACAGGATGGCGTCATCGGCCTCGTCCGGATCCGGCGAAGCGGCGCGCGTGGTCTCTGTCCTGGGATCGGCCATGGAAGAATCGGAACATAACGAGAACAAATAGTCAAGCGAAGAGTGCCCATCGTCGCTGCGGATGGTCATCCGGCTTTCCGGCACCGTCTTCCGCAAGGGGGAGAAGCGGCGCTCAGCCGACCTGATGCGGATGGGCCTGGAGGTCGGCTAAGGGTAAGGAGCAGTCACCGTTCCGGGCGCCCGAGAGCGGACATGACCGGATGCGGCATTGCTGCCATCGACATGCAGCGGTAGCCTGATCCGGATGGGCTTAAGGAGGCGACGTGCAATTACTCGAACTGCTCGGGCAGGTTGAGCAATGGAGTAACGAGGATACGACGATCTACGTTGAGCCGCCGTGGTCACCAGATGCCGAAGCAATCCTCGTAACGCCAGCACCGGATACAACGGACCCCATCGAGCGTGACGATCGTCGATATCACTACTTTCTTGAGACATTTATCGCCCGCGACTTCTTGGAAGGCTATGCAGCTTCGGATGAAGGCTCGGCCGCGTCGGAGAAGCAGCGCTGCGAACGCCTGATCAGCTACGCTGAGAATGATGCTTAGGCGATGGCTGCTTTCCGCCCTTTCCGGCCCCGTTGGTTTCGATAGATCATGAGCGGCCCGCGACGCCGTCGTCGACCTGGGTCGCCTTTGGATTTGGCTGTGGGGTAACCGCTCAAATGAACGATTGGATCGGCGCGCCACTCAAGAAAATTGATGAGCTCCAGGCGTTCGACGCCATGGTCTTGTTCCTTGATGCATACTGGAAGCGCACCGGCAAAACCGATGATATTGCCAGCCTCTTAGGTGATATCAGTCGCGATATCTGGTCGGATGGCTCGCCAAGCGACCCGGGAGCTTGGGAAGACTGGCGCAAGGCGGTGCAGTCGGCGCTTCAAGTTAATGGCAGCTAACCGCCCATTGCGGACGGTCGCGGCGGCCCACGCCCTCACGCTCTCAGCGCCGCCAGCACCAGGTCGGTCATGTGCGTCAGCCGCTCAGCCTGCGCCTCCGCCGCGAACAGGTCGCGGTCGAAGATCACGCCCAGCGTCCAGCGGTTCGAGACGTAGAAATAGGCCAGGCCGGCAATCGAGATGTAGAGCTGCACCGGGTCGATCCCGGCCCGGAAGGCGCCGGCGGCGACGCCGCGGCCCAGCACCTCGCCGATCATCTCGACGAAGGGGGAGTGCAGGGGACGGACATTGGGCGACTTCTTCAAATGCTGCGCCTGGTACAGGTTCTCCTGGTTCAGCATGATCAGGAATTCCGGATTCTCCAGGAAATAGCTCCAGGTGAACTCGACCAGCCGGGCGATGGCGGCGTCCGGCGCCAGGCTCTCCAGGTTCAGGGCGCGCTCGGCGTTGCGGATGCGGGCGTAGGTCGCCTCCAGCACCGCCAGGTACAGCGTCTCCTTGTTGCCGACATGGTAGTACAGCATGCGCTTGTTGGCGCCGGCGGCCGCGGCGATGCGGTCGATCCGGGCCCCGCCATAGCCGTGCCGGGTGAACTCGGCCAGCGCCGCATCCAGGATGCGCTGGCGCATGCCCTCCGGGTCGCGCTGCCAGCGCGCTCGCGTTCTGTTTTCGGCGCTCTCCATCCGGTCCAAGGCGTCGTCCCTGCTGCCCCCGCCCATTTGTCCGCAGCCGCGCGGCCGGCGAAAGCAAAAACGAGCGGCCGGGCGCTCGACAGCCGGTGCCGGCTGGCGCAACTTGCCTATGTCTTTGAAGAGACAGACGCCACGCCCAGGGAGACGCAGATGGTGAGCCCGCTCGCAGGAAAGCCCGTCGATCCGGCCGATCTGGTCAACCTGCCGCGGCTGATCACGGCGTATTTCACGACGAAGCCGGATCCGGCCAGTCCGGCGCAGCGCGTCGCCTTCGGCACCTCCGGCCATCGCGGCTCGGCCTTCGCCGGCAGCTTCAACGAGGACCACATCCTCGCCGTCACCCAGGCGATCTGCCTGTACCGCAAGCGCGCCGGGATCGACGGGCCGCTGTTCATCGGCATCGACAGCCACGCGCTGTCCGAGCCGGCGCTGGCCAGCGCGCTGGAGGTGCTGGCGGCGAACGGCGTCGAGACCATGATCGACCGGGACGGCGGCTACACCCCGACACCGGTGATCTCCCACGCCATCCTGACCTACAACCGCGGCCGCACCGCCGGGCTGGCGGACGGCATCGTCGTCACCCCGTCGCACAACCCGCCGGAGGATGGCGGCTTCAAGTACAA
The DNA here is from genome assembly GCF_000767795.1 of Inquilinus limosus MP06. GTDB lineage: Bacteria > Pseudomonadota > Alphaproteobacteria > DSM-16000 > Inquilinaceae > Inquilinus > Inquilinus limosus_E. Next base: position 2,667 of record NZ_JANX01000231.1, read on the forward strand.
CCCGCCCAATGGCGGCCCGGCCGACACCGAGGTGACGGGCTGGATCGAGCGCACCGCCAACGAACTGATCGGCAAGGGGCTGGACGGGGTGCGGCGCGTGCCGCTGGCGCGGGCGCTGAAGGCCGCGACCACGCATCGCCACAACTATATCGACTTCTATGTCGGCGACCTCGGCAGCGTCGTCGACCTCGAGGCCATCCGCAGTTCCGGCGTGAAGATCGGCATCGACCCGCTGGGCGGCGCGGCGGTGGGCTACTGGACGCCGCTGATCGACCGGTACGGCATCGCCGCCACCGTGGTCAGCGACCTGGTCGACCCGACCTTCCGCTTCATGACCGCGGATTGGGACGGCAAGATCCGGATGGACTGCTCCTCGCCCTACGCCATGACCCGGCTGCTGGGGCTGCGGGAAAAATTCGACGTCGCCTTCGCCAACGACACCGACGCCGACCGCCACGGCATCGTCACCCGCACCGCCGGGCTGATGAACCCGAACCACTTCCTGGCGGCGTCGATCGCCTATCTGTTCCAGCACCGCAAGGGCTGGCGGGCGGACAGCGCCGTGGGCAAGACGCTGGTCAGCAGCAGCGTGATCGACCGCGTCGCCGCCAAGCTGGGCCGCCGCCTGCTGGAGGTGCCGGTCGGCTTCAAATGGTTCGTCGAGGGCTTGAGCGACGGCTCGGTCGGCTTCGGCGGGGAGGAGAGCGCCGGCGCCTCCTTCCTCCGCCAGGACGGCACGGTTTGGACCACCGACAAGGACGGCGTCATCCTCGGCCTGCTGGCGGCGGAGATCACCGCCGTCACCGGCCGCGACCCGAGCGAGCTGTACAATGGCCTGACGCAGGAGCTGGGGAATTCCTGGTACGCCCGCGCCGACGCGCCGGCCAGCAGCGCCCAGAAGCAGGTGTTCAAGACCCTGACGCCGGAGAGCCTGGGCGCCACCCAGCTCGGCGGCGACCCGGTGACCCAGACGCTGACCAAGGCACCCGGCAACGGCCAGTCCTTCGGCGGCATCAAGGTGGCGACCGCGAATGGCTGGTTCGCCGCCCGCCCCTCGGGCACCGAGGAGGTCTACAAGATCTACGCCGAGAGCTTCCGCAGCGAGGACCATCTGCGCCGGGTGCAGGACGACGCCAAGGCCCTGATCGCCCGCGCCTTCGCCGCGGCGGGGCAAGGGTAGGGGCCTTCACCTTCGCGCATGGGCGAGTCGCGGGCTCTTCTGGTCTCGCGGCCGCGCTTTCGGCTATGGTGCCGGCCGTTCTCGCGGAAGCCGGCGCCATGACCGTACCCGATCCCCTGACCATCGCCCTGCCCAAGGGCCGCATCCTGGACGAGCTGCGCCCGCTGATGGCGCAGGCCGGGCTGGAGCCGGAGCCCGCCTTCGACGATCCGCGGCATCGCGGCCTGTCCTTCGCCACCAACCATCCGCATATCCGGCTGATCCGGGTGCGGTCCTTCGACGTCGCCACCTTCGTCGCCTTCGGCGCGGCGCAGATCGGCGTGGCGGGGAACGACGTGCTGATGGAGTTCGACTATCCCGAGCTCTACGCCCCGCTCGACCTCGGCATCGGCGCCTGCCGCCTGGCGGTGGCCGAGCCGGTGGATCTGGCCGAGACCGACGATCCCCGGCGCTGGAGCCATGTCCGCGTCGCCACCAAATACCCGCATGTCACCCGCCGCCACTTCGCCGCGCGCGGGGTGCAGGCGGAGTGCATCAAGCTGAACGGGGCGATGGAGCTGGCGCCTAACCTGGGCCTGTGCCGCCGCATCGTCGACCTGGTCTCCTCCGGCTCGACCCTCAAGGCCAACGGGCTGCGCGAGATCGAGCATATCGCCGACGTCACCTCGCGGCTGATCGTCAACCGCGCCGCCTTCAAGACCCGGCCGGAGGAGATCGCCGGCTGGGTCGACCGCTTCCGGAATGCCGTCCATGCCGCTGCGTCTTGATGCCCGTTCGCCTGGCTTCGCCGGGGATTTCGAGGCCTTTGTCTCGGCCCGCCGCGGCGCCCATGCCGATGTCGCCGGCGCCGTCGCCGCGATCGTGGCCGACACAAGGGCGCGCGGCGACGCCGCGCTGATCGACTACACCGAGCGCTTCGACCGGGTCCGGCTGACGCCGGAGACCTTGCGCATCGGCGCCGAGGAGATCGCCGCGGCCAAGGCGCAGGTCGATGCCGAGACCCTGGAGGCGCTGGACCTCGCCGCCCGGCGGATCGAGGCGTTCCATGCGAAGACCGAGCTGCCGGCCCTGGACTATGTCGATGCCGACGGCATCGGCCTCGGCGCTCGCTGGACCCCGATCGACGCCGTCGGCATCTATGTGCCGGGCGGCCTCGCCAACTACCCGAGCTCCGTGCTGATGAACGCGATCCCGGCCAAGGTGGCGGGGGTCGGCCGCATCGCCATGGCGGTGCCGGCGCCGGACGGGGTGCTGAACCCGCTGGTGCTGGCCGCGGCCGAGCGGGCCGGGGTGACAGAGATCTGGCGCGTCGGCGGCGCCCAGGCGGTGGCGGCGCTGGCCTACGGCACCGCCAGCATCCGCCCGGTCGACAAGATCACCGGCCCGGGCAACGCCTATGTCGCCGAGGCCAAGCGCCAGGTCTTTGGCGCCGTCGGCATCGACATGATCGCCGGCCCGTCCGAGATCCTGGTGGTGGCCGATGCCGCCAACGACCCGGAATGGATCGCGGTCGACCTGCTGTCCCAGGCCGAGCACGACACCCACGCCCAGTCGGTGCTGATCACCGACGACGCGGCCTTCGCCGACGCCGTCACCGCGGCGGTCGACCGGGTGCTGGCGCGGCTGCCGAAGGCGGAGATCGCCGGCACCAGCTGGCGCGGGCAGGGCGGCGTGATCGTGGTCGGGTCGCTCGACGACGCCCCGGCGCTGATCGACCGGCTGGCGCCGGAGCATCTCGAGCTCGCCGTCGCCGACCCGGACCGCATCGCCGACCGCGTGCGCCATGCCGGGGCGATCTTCCTCGGCCGCCACGCGCCGGAAGCGGTCGGCGACTATGTCGCCGGGCCGAACCATGTGCTGCCGACCGCGCGCAGCGCCCGCTTCGCCAGCGGCCTCAGCGTCTTCGACTTCGTCAAGCGCACCACGCTGGTGCGCTGCGACGCGGCGGGCCTGGCCCGGATCGGACCTGCGGCGGTGCGGCTGGCTCGGGCCGAGGGGCTGGAGGCGCATGCCCTGTCGATCGCCCAGCGGCTGAAGGGATGAGCGGCGCGGCCGGGGATTCGGAGGAGGGGCGCCTCGTCGAGATCGTGATCGACGAGAGCGCGGCCGTCCGCCGGTCGCCGGAGGTGGCGCATGAGCGCCGGGTCGCGATCCACGACCTGATCGAGCAGAACAGCTTCCGCCTGGTCCAGGGCCCGCCCGGCCCCTACCGCCTGCGCCTGCGCATGGAGGAGAACCGGCTGATCTTCGAGATCGCCAGCGGGCAGGGGCCGGACGGCGAGCCCGAACGCGTGGCCCTGCCGGTGCAGCCGTTCCGCCGCATCATCAAGGACTATTTCCTGGTCTGCGAGACCTACTACGCCGCGATCAAGACGGCGCCGCCGTCGCGGATCGAGGCGATCGACATGGGCCGCCGCGGGCTGCATGACGAAGGCTCGGTGCTGCTGGGCGAGCGGCTGGCCGACCGGATCGCGATGGACCATGCGACGGCGCGGCGGCTGTTCACGCTGCTCTGCGTCCTGCAGATCCGCGGGTGAGCGATGGCGGGGCCGACCAGCGTCCTCTTCGTCTGCACCCAGAACGCGATCCGCTCGCCGATGGCCGAGGCCATCCTGAAGCATGTGGCCGGGTCGCGCATCTTCGTCGACAGCGTCGGGGTGCGGCCGGACGAGACCGAGCCCGACCCCTTCGCCGTGGCGGCGCTGAAGGAGATCGGCATCGATCTCAGCCGCCACCGGCCGAAGGGCTTCGACGATCTCGACGACGACAATTTCGACCTGGTGATCTCGCTGTCGCCCGAGGCCCAGCACCGGGCGGTGGAGATGACCCGCACCACCGCCTGCGACCTGGAGTTCTGGAACACCTTCGACCCCACCGTGGTCGAGGGCAACCGCGAGGCCCGGATGGCCGCGTTCCGCCAGGTGCGCGACAGCCTGCTGGCCCGCATCCGCGAGCGCTTCGGCGAGCGGGCGAAGGAGCGGGCGTGACGGGCGCCTCTTGCCGATAGGCGCGAGACATCCGATATTCTGACTAATCTGGTCGGGAGATTGAGCATGGCTCCTCGCAACAAACCTGTCTCTGCGTCTGCATTGCCGGCCTGGAAGCTCGAGGATGCCAAGGCGCGCTTCAGCGAGGTCGTGCGGCGTGCCCGGGAAGCCGGACCGCAGCGCGTCACGGTGCACGGACAGGATGCGGTCGTGATCCTGTCAGCTGCCGACTTTGCCCGACTGGCTCCGCAGGCGACCGTCAGTCTTGCCGCCTTGTTCGGTGAAGGGCCGTTCGCGAAGATGGACGAGTTCGAGCCGCTGCGCGAATTTTCGCCGGTGCGTGACCTGCCGACCTTCTGATCATGGCGCGTGGCTGGCTGCTCGACACCAATGTGGTTTCCGAGCTGCGCAAAGGGGCGCGCTGCAACCGAGCGGTTCGGAATTGGATACAAAGCGTACCGCCAGTGGCTTGCTATCTGAGCCGCGTCACGGTGGCCGAAATCCAACTCGGCATCGAGCGAGTTTCCGATCCAGGCTTCCGGGCCGAGTTGGAGACGTGGTTGCAGGATGGCGTCAGGCTGTGGTTCGGCGATCGCATCCTCGATGTCGACGAGGAGACCCTTCTGATCTGGAACCGCCTCATGCGTGACGGGCAGAAGGCCGGCCATACTTACGCCCAGCCGGATGCGCTGATCGCAGCGACGGCAAAGGCACATGATCTCTGTATGACCACCCGAAACATCGCCGATTTCCGGCACGCCGGCATTCCTGTCTTCGATCCGTGGACCAACCTGCGGCCGGAGACCTGACTCATCGGCCAAGACATGGCGGAAGCGCGGCCCGAAACCGCACAAATTTCTTGACCCGGCAGGGCCGGTCGCCCACTTCTTGGGCGGATTCCCAAAATGGCGAGTTTGGATGGCCAAGGAAGATTTGATCGAGTTCTCGGGCACCGTGACCGAGCTGCTCCCCAACGCGATGTTCCGGGTGAAGCTCGACAACGACCACGAAGTTCTCGCGCACACCTCGGGCAAGATGCGCAAGAACCGCATCCGGGTGCTGGCGGGGGACCGGGTCAATGTCGAGATGACCCCCTACGACCTGACCAAGGGTCGCATCACCTTCCGCTTCAAGTAACAGCCGTGCCCGATCCGGACCGGACGGGCGCGCCCCAGGTGATTGCTGGCGACGTGCTTGTTCTCGCCTCGGCCTCGCCGAGGCGTCTCGATTTGTTGCGCCAGATCGGCATCGTGCCGGACCAGGTCCTGCCGGCCGATCTCGACGAGACCCCGCTGAAGCGCGAGCCGCCCGGCCCGCACGCCCGCCGCCTGGCCCAGGCCAAGGCGGAGGCGATTCGCGCCCGGGCATCCGGCGCCTTCATCCTGGCGGCCGACACCGTGGTCGGCTGCGGCCGGCGGATCCTGCCCAAGGCCGAGACCGACGCCGAGCTGCGCCGGTGCCTGGAGCTGCTGTCCGGCCGGCGCCACCGCGTCCATGGCGGCGTCTGCCTGATCGCGCCGGACGGCACGATGCGCCACCGGCTGGTGCAGAGCAGCGTGATCTTCAAGCGCCTGACGCCGGACGAGATCGACGCCTATGTCGCCTCGGGCGAGGGCCGCGGCAAGGCCGGCGGCTACGCCATCCAGGGCCGGGCGGCGACCTTCATCCGGGCGATCGAAGGCTCCTATTCCAACATCGTCGGCCTGCCGCTGTTCGAGACCTCGCAGCTGCTGTCCGGCGCGGGCTTCCGCTGGTGAAGACGGTCGAGATCACCGCCACGGACGGCGTGCTGCTGGCCGGGGTGGTGATCGGCGGCCGCCTGACCGACCTGGCGGCCGAGCGCCTGTCGCAGCCCAGCTTGGCCGGCGCCGTGATGCTGGCGCGGGTCGAGCGGGTCGATCGCGTCTCGGCGGGGGCCTTCCTCGACATCGGCACCGGCCGCAGCGCCTTCCTGCCGCTGCGCGGGCCGGAGGCCGACTCGCTGCGCGCCGGCGCGCCGGTGATCGTGCAGATCGTCGCCGATCCCCGGGCGGAGAAGGGGGCCGAGGCCACGCACGACGTGGCATTGCCCGGCGCCGGGCTGATCCACCTGCCGTTCTCCGGCAGCGTGGCGGTGTCGAGCCGGCTGGGCCCAGCGGCGAAG
>NZ_JANX01000232.1 GCF_000767795.1 Inquilinus limosus MP06
ACGGTGACGTCGATCCGCTGGCCGGAGTCGAGGACCAGGGCCGCGGCGCCGATGTCGGCCGCCGGGGGCAGGGGGATCGCCTGGCCGGACGTGCCGGCGACCAGCGGCGGCACCGTCGAAGCCTCGCCGTCCCCGCCGATCAGGGCCAGCAGCCGCTCCAGCGTCTCCGGCGTCACGCTGCGGGTCCGGCCGGTGACGTCGGTCCATTCGGGGGCGATGCCGGCCCGGCGGGCCCGGTCGCGCAGGGCGTCATCCATGAGATCCAATGCAAGACCCTTCCGCTCCACCGCGCCGCGTCACGGCTGTGATCATATGGAGCCGGATCTCGGACGGGAAAGGCTGTGTCGGCGGAAACCGGCCTGCCGAATCAAAATCCCGCGCCCGCGGCAATGCTCGGCACTGCGCGGGCGCGGGATCGGAACTCTCGGCCGCCGCAGCCGGAACCCGGCGCGACGTCCTGAAGCGGCGGATCAGGCGAGGGTCAGCGACCGCGGCATGGTCACGCTGCGGGTGCGGCGGCGCTCGACCACCACGGCGCTGCCGGTGTTCGACCGGATGGTCGAGGTGATGCGCAAGGTCGACTTCTTCGCCATCTCGGCGGCCTGGGCCTCGGCCGCGGCGCGGACGTCGTCGATCGACAGGCCGCTCAGCTCGGCGGCGATCTGCAGCCGCTCCTCGAAATCGGCGGTCAGACCCTCGGCGGCGTAGAGCGCGTCTTCAACCGTCGGCAGCTCGCGCTTGGTGACGTAGCGGACGTTCTTGACGGCAGGCATTGGAGTGCTCCCGAAAACCTTCACCTGTTGATCCGGATCATTCGATCACGGCCTTATGTCGGAAGGCCGGTCAAATGCCCGTAAAATGTGGTGCAAAGAGGGCGGAGCGGCGCCCCTGTCGGGGCTGTCATCACGTCTCCCTGCATTCGATAAGTATGATCATACTCTTTCGCACTGCAACATAGATCTGCAGGAAATGCTGCGGTGCAATGTCGCCAGCGAAGGGCTCGCCTCGCTCGGGTCCGGATCGTTGGAAGATTTTGTCGACAAATTAAATACAGAAGATATGCTGGGAGGCGCCGCGGACCAAAGGCGGCCGATCATAAGGGAATGCGAGACGATGGCGGGGCAGCGCTGGGCCGGGGTCTACACGGCGATCACCACCAAGATGGATGCGGCGCAGGAGGTCGACCTGGCCGGGGTGCGCGCGGATGTCGCGTTCCAGATCGAGAACGGGGTCGACGGCATCATCTGCTGCGGCTCGATCGGCGAGGCCAGCACCCTGACGGCCGACGAGAAGATGGCAATCGCCGGCGCGGTCAAGGAGGCGGCGGGCGGCCGCCCGGTGCTGCTGACCGTGGCCGAGGATTCGACCCGGGCGGCGGCCAAGCTGGCGGAGCGGGCGGCGGCGGCCGGGATGGACGGGCTGATGCTGCTGCCGGCGATGCGCTACGTCTCCGACCGGCGCGAGACGATCCAGCATTTCCGCACCGTGGCGCGGGCCACCGGCCTGCCGATCATGGTCTACAACAACCCGATCGCCTATGCGGTGGACATCACGCCGGACATGTTCGCCGAGATGGCGGACGAGAGGAACTTCGTCGCGATCAAGGAATCCTCGGGCGACGTCCGCCGCATCACCGACATCATGAACACGGTCGGCGACCGCTACGACATCTTCACCGGGGTCGACGACCTGGCGCTGGAGAGCCTGATGCTGGGCGCGGTCGGCTGGGTCGCCGGCTTGGTCTGTGCCTTCCCGCGCGAGACCGTGGCGATCCACAAGCTGGTCTCGGCCGGGCGGATCCCCGAGGCGCTGGAGATCTACCGCTGGTTCATGCCGCTGCTGCATCTCGACGTGTCGCTGCGCTTCGTCCAGAACGTGAAGCTGGCCGAGGCGATCGTGCGCGGCACCTCGACCACCGTACGCCAGCCGCGGCTGGAGCTGCAGGGGGCGGAGCGCGACCGGGTCGAGACCATCGTCCGCACCGCGCTGGCGAAGCGACCGGACCTGGCGAAGTACGGCCTCTAACCGGCGCGCAGGATCCGGAAGCGATCGGGGTCCGCCGGATCCCGGTCGACGACCTGGACCGGCGGCCACGCCCATTGCCAGACGCCGATGCCCGGCACGCGGGAGAAGCGGATCGGCCCGCGGGTGCCCTCGACGGTGACGCGCGGCCAGGTTCCGGCGAGGCGTGCCCGGTCCGGGCCGCAGGACCGCAGCAGGTCGGCGAGAACGGCGATGGTGTCGTAGCCCTCGAAGGCGACGAAGGAGGGGGCGGCGGCCAGCCGCAGGCGCAGCGCCGTCTCGACCTGTTCGCCGAGTGGGCCGAGGCGCTCGGGCCGGTAGCGCAGGAACGGGATGCCGGCGCCGTCCGGCAGCGCCGCCCATCCGGCGAGTTCCGGCTGCCCGGCCGGGGCGCCGATCAGGATTCCGGCGAGGCGCGGGTCGCGGCGGACGGACCGGACGATCGGCAGCGCCGGCTCCGGATGGCCGGCCAGGAGCAGCAGGACCGTCGCGCCGCTGCCGGCGAGGGCGTCGCACAGCCCCGCGGGGTCGAGCGCGCTCGCATCGAGCTCGATGACCGTGCCGCCGCGCGGGGCCAGGTGGTCCCGCAGGATGCCGGTGCCGGAGGCCCAGTAGACGCTCGGCTGGGCCGCCACGGCGATCCGGTTGTGGCCGGCGCCGAGCAGGAACTCCGCATAGATCCGCCAGCCATGCGACTGCGCCGGGGCGAGGCGCGCGATCCACTCCGTCGGCTGCCCGGTCAGCGTGTCGAGCACCGCGGATGAGCAGAGGAACGGCAGGCCGATGGCGTCGGCCCGGGCCGCGGCGGCGCGGGCGACGACGCTGTGATACTCCCCTGCGAGGGCGGCCACGCCGAGCCGATCGAGCTCATCGACGGCCGCTGTCGCCTTCTGCGGATCGGCCGCGGTGTCCCGGACCACCAGCGCGAGCGGCCGTCCGGCGATGCCGCCGGCGCCGTTGATCTCGGACACGGCCAGCTCAAGCCCGGCGAGCAGGTGCTCTCCCGCCTCGACCCAGCCCGGCCGGCTGAGCGGGGCCAGGGCGCCGATGCGGATGGGGCCGTCGGTCCGCCCGACCTCGGATAGCGATGGCGGCGCGTTCATGTCTGGCGTCTCCTTCCCTGTCATGTCCGGGCTCGGCCCGGGCATCCAGAAGGTGTCGACGCTCTCTGGATTGCCGGGTCAAGCCCGGCAATGACAGAAAAGGGAATGGTGGGGAAGACGTGGACGTCAGGTCCGCATCGCGAACCCGGTCCACGCCCGAAGCGTCAGGCGTGCTCGCCTTCCAGCACCAGCACATCATCCCGGCCGAAGGTGATGGTGACCGGCTGGCCGCGCTCGGGCGGGGCGACGCTGGGGCTGTTGAAGGTGTCGAGCGAGACCGTCGCCTCCTGGAATCGCACCCGGATGCGGACCACGGCGCCGAGGAAGTTCACATCCTCGATCGTGCCCTGCATGCGGTTGCGGCCGGGGCCCTGATCCACGTCCGAGCCGGCCAGAGTGATCGCCTCCGGCCGCAGCGCGATCGAACGGGTCTCGCCATCCTTGGCGTCGGCCACGCCGCGGGCCGCCAGGATGTCCTGGCCGTCGACGCGGATGCGCTGGCCGGCGGCGTCGACCACCTGGCCGCGCATCATGTTCAGCGTGCCGACGAAGGAGGCGACGAAGCGGGTGCGCGGATAGTTGTAGATCTCGAACGGCGTGCCGACCTGCTCGGCATAGCCCTCGTTCATCACCACGATCCGGTCCGACATCGACAGGGCCTCTTCCTGGTCGTGCGTGACGAAGATGGTGGTGATGCCCAGGTCGCGCTGCAGCGCCTTGATCTCGCTGCGCAGCGACACGCGGATCTTGGCGTCCAGCGCCGACAGCGGCTCGTCCAGCAGCAGCACGCTCGGCTTGTTGGCCAAAGCGCGGGCCAGGGCGACGCGCTGCTGCTGGCCGCCGGACAGCTGGTAGGGATAGCGGTCGGCCAGGTGCGGCAGCTTGATCAGCTCCAGCATCTCCTTGACCCGGCGGTCGATGTCGGCGGCCGGTTTCTTCGCCACCCGCAGGCCGAAGGCGACGTTGTCAGCCACGGTCATGTTCGGGAACAGCGCATAGGCCTGGAACACCATGCCGACATTGCGCTGGTTCGGCCGCAGGCGGGTGACGTCGCGGCCGTCGATGCGGATGGCGCCCGCGGTCGGGATCTCGAAGCCTGCGACCATGCGCAGCGTCGTGGTCTTGCCGCAGCCGGAGGGACCGAGGAAGGAGATGAACTCGCCGCGCTTCACCCCGAGGTCGAAATTGTGGACCACGGTGTTCTGGCCGTAGCTCTTGCGCAGGCCGCTGATGTCGAGGAAGTCGGTCGCCGTGTCCATCAGGTCACCTGGCTTGCGGCGCCGGCGTCGCGGCGCAGGGTGGGGCGGAGGCGCATCGTCATCGCGTCGCCGCCGAGGCGCCGCGGCGGCCGCGGCCGAACAGCTGCAGCAGGCCCATGCAGGCCCAGGTGACAACGAAGGCGATGATCGCCAGCGCCGCCGGCTCATAGGCGCGGTTGGCGCCGACCAGCTGCAGATAGGGGCCGAAGGCCGGCCGGTTCAGCAGGCTGGCGAAGGTGAACTCGCCGATGACGATGGCGAAGGTCAGGAAGGCGCCGCTGAGCACCGCCGACCGGACATTCGGCAGGATCACCCGGAACAGGATCCGGGCCCGGCCGGCGCCCAGGCTCTCCGCCGCCTCGGTCAGGGTGCGGACGTCGATCGCCTGCAGCCCGGTGTCGACCGCCCGGTACATGTAGGGCAGGGCCAGGGTGACGTAGCCGAAGGTCAGCAGCAGGTCGGTGCCGCGCTCGCTGCCCAGCAACGGCAGGAGCGACGAGGTGTTGAACATCTGGACATAGCCGAACACCAGCACGATCGCCGGGATCACCAGCGGCAGCAGGGTGATGAACTCGATGATCGGGCGCAGCCGTGGCAGGCGCAGCCGCACCCAATAGGCGGTCGGCACCACCAGCAGCACGCCGACCAGGATGGTCGCCAGCGCCAGGATGCAGGAATAGAGGAAGCTGGCCTGGAAGCCGGGGTCGGCCAGCACGATGCGATAGGCGTCGAGGCTGTACTCGCCGCGGCGCATGCGCAGCGAGAACTCCAGCGTGCCGACCAGCGGCACGATGAAGTACAGCGTGCCGATGATGAGCGCGACCCAGGCGCCGATGCGGCTCTGCTTCATCGCAGCCACCGTTCGCTGCGGGCCCGCAGCACCATGTAGAGGCCGTTCGACAGGCCGGTGATCAGGATCATGCCGAGCGCCAGGGCGTAGCCCAGATTGGGGTTGTGCAGCACGTCGCCGCGGATCTGGGCGTAGAGCAGGATCGGCACGATGTTCAGCGAGCTGCCGGTCAGCGCGTAGGCCGTGGCGATGGCGCCGAAGGCGTTGGCGAACAGCAGCAGCGTGGTGCCGACGATCGAGGGCCACAGCACCGGCAGGGCGACCATGCGCCAGTACTGCCCGGTGGTGGCGCCGAGGATCGAGGACGCCTCCCGCCACTCCTTCTTCAGCCCGTCCAGCGCCGGCGCCAGGATCAGCACCATCAGCGGGATCTGGAAGTAGAGATAGGTCAGGGTCAGGCCCCAGAAGCTCAGCAGGTTGAAGCCGGTCTGGTACAGCCGGAAGCCCAGGACGGGGGCGAGGTAGGTGTCGAACAGGATCGTCACCAGGCCGAGCCGGCCCAGCGTCGAGATGAAGGCGAAGGCCAGCGGCACGCCGGCGAAGTTCGAGGCGACGCCGCAGAAGGTCATCAGCGTCGGCCGGATCCAGCCCGGCAGCCCCCCCATGACGACGGCATAGGCCAGGAAGAAGCCGATCAGCGCGCCCAGCAGGGCCGAGGCGGCGCTGACCCGGATCGAGATCCAGTAGGCGTCGACGATCGACTGCTGGAACAGGTCGCCGATGTTCTTGAGGGTGAAGGACCCGTCCGGCGTCTGGAAGCTGCCGACCAGCAGGGTGACGGTCGGCAGGATCAGGAACAGGAGGGCGAACAGGAAGAACGGCGCCACCCCGAGCCAAGCCCAGGAGAGCTTGCCGGGCTTGGCCGGCGCGGCGAGGGGGGCTGCGATGGAGGCCTGGGTCATCGGCGCCTGCTGGTGGAGACCTGCCGCGAGGCGGGAAGGCGCAAGAGGCCGCGCCATCCCCCGGGCCCAGCGTAGGGCAGGGGGCGGTGCGGCCTCAAGCGCATCGCGTCGGGTTACTTGACGTTGGCGCCGACCACGGAGTCCCACTGCTTGGTGATGATCTCCTTGGCCTTGTTCTGGTCGTCCAGGCTCGGGAACTGGGCCGCGGCATAGGCCTCGGCCGGCGGCAGGGCCTTCAGCAGGTCCTCGGGGATCTTCTTGGTGTCGGCCAGGTTCTGGAACCGGATCGGGTGGCAGTAGCCCTTCAGGTAGCCGATCTGGCCCTCATCCGAATACAGGTGCTCCATCCACAGCTTGGCAGCGTTCGGATGCGGCGCGAAGGCGCTGATCGCCTGGACATAGACGCCGGCGACGACACCCGACTTCGGCACCACGACCTCGATCGCCGGGTTGCCCTTCAGGGTGTCGCGGTCGCCGAGGGCGTTGTAGTCCCAGCGGATCACGATCGGGGTGGCGCCCTGGGCCACCGAGGCGGCCTTGCCGATCGTCGGCACGAAGTTGCCGGCCTTGTTCAGCTCGCCGAAGAACTTCAGTCCGGCCTCGGCGGCCTTGGCGGCGTCCTTCTCGGTCGACAGGCCGGCGGCCAGGACGGCCAGGATCGCCTGGTTCGAGGTGCGCGGGTCGCCGGCCAGGGCGACGGAGTTGGCGTAGTCGGAGGCCAGCAGGTCCTTCCAGTCGGCCGGGATCTTGCTGACGATGTCCTTATTCACCTCGAAGGCCAGCACGCCGTAGTAGTCGCCGTACCAGTAGCCCTCCGGGTCCTTGGCGCTGTCCGGGATGGTGTCCCAGGTCGACACCTTGTAGGGCGCCAGCAGGCCCTCGGCCTTGGCCGACGGGCCGAAGGACAGGCCGACATCGATGACGTCGGGTGCCTGGGGCCCTTTATTTCCGCGATTGGCCTTGATCGCCTCGACCTCGTCGCCCGAGCCGGCGTCGGGGTTCAGCTCGTTGACCTTCAGGCCGTACTTGGCCTTGAAGCTGTCGATGATCCCGCCATAGCCGCACCAGTCATGGGGCAGGGCGATGGTGGTCAGCTCGCCCTCGGCCTTGGCCGCGGCGATCAGCTCGGCCGACGGCTCGGCCCGGGCGGCGGAGGCGGCGAGCGCCAGGGCCGAGATCGACAGCACGGAAGTCCACGTCGCCTTCATGTCACAACCCCCGATGTTCATGTGTCTGTTTGACGGATTTTAGAAAAATGTCTGAATCCGAAGTCGAACCCGCGGCCAGATCCGGACTCCTGCGCGGACGCGGCGGGACTGTGTTGCGGTGCGTAATCCTTGTCAAGCAGTGTCCCGATGAATTGTCCGTAAATCCACGAAGACCGCCGATCTTCCAAGCATTTTGACCGCTTCGGGCGACCGGAATAGAGAACAGAGTCCAGCCGTGACATGGCGAATGTCACGTTATTGTCGTCTGCTTGTAATAATAACGTCATGAAACGGCAATGCCGTCAACGACTCCCTGCGATGGCCTGTTCTCAGCCCTTGCGCCGAGAGTGACTCAGGGGGAAGGCGGATTCTGTTCCGCCTGCGGCATGATCCGTCGCGCATCGGACGGTGCGCGTCGGGGCCGGGCTTTCGCCGCCGGGCGGCGCTGGCTATGGTGCGGCCTTCGAGTCACCAGAGCAGAACGGGAACCGACCCATGGCAGGAAGCATCGAGGCGCGGCTGCAGGAGAAGGGCATCACCCTCCCGAACGTCGCGGCGCCGGCGGCGAACTACGTCCCCTCCGTGATCTCGGGGAACATGCTCTACATCTCCGGCCAGGTGCCCTTCGCCGACGGCAAGATCAGCCACACCGGCAAGCTCGGCGCCGAGTTCAAGGTCGAGGACGGCTACGCCTGCGCCCGGATCTGCGCCATCAACATCCTGGCGGCGGCCAAGGCGGCGCTGGGCGACCTGGACCGCGTGGTCCGGGTGGTGAAGCTGGGCGGCTTCGTCAACTCGACGCCGGACTTCACCGACCAGCCGAAGGTGGTCAACGGCGCGTCGGACCTGATGGCCGAGGCCTTCGGCGACGCCGGCAAGCATGCCCGCGCCGCGGTCGGCGTGGCGCAGCTGCCGCTCGGCTGCGCCGTCGAGGTCGAGGCGGTGTTCGAGATCAGGTAGGGCCTCGGACGGCCTCCTTTTTCTGTCATTGCCGGGCTTGACCCGGCAATCCGGAGAGCGTCGACATCTTCTGGATGCCCGGGTCAAGCCCGGGCATGACAGTGAAGGGAAAGGCGGAGGGCTAAGCGCCCCCCAGAGGCGAGGAATGGCCGAGCGCATCATCGAGAGCCTGGACAATCCGCGCGCCAAGCTGTGGGCGTCGCTGCTGGAGAGCCGCGGGCTGCGCAGGCACCGCCGCTTCCTGCTGGCCGGGCGCAAGACGGTGGGCGAGGCGCTGGCTGCGCATCCCGACCGCTTCGAATCGCTGCTGCTGCCGCCCGGCGCCGAGGACCTGCCGGCCGCCCCGGCCGGGCTGGAGCGCATCCGCCTCGGCCGTGCGCTGTTCGACCGGCTCGACGTCTCGGGCACCGGCCTGCCGATCCTGGTCGGGATGGTGCCGGAGATGCCGGCGATCGACCTGGCCCGGCCGCCCGAGGGGCTGGAGCTGGTCTGCGCCCTCGGCGACCCGAGCAATCTCGGCGCCCTGCTGCGCAGCGCCGCCGCCTTTGGCGCGTCGCGGGTGATCCTGCTGGCCGACGCGGCGCATCCGTTCCACCCGAAATGCCTGCGCGCCGCCTCGAACGCGCAATTCGCGCTGGAGCTGCGGCGCGGCCCGGCC
>NZ_JANX01000233.1 GCF_000767795.1 Inquilinus limosus MP06
GGGCTGCGCCGGGCGCTGGGCGTGCCGGTCGACCCGGTCGAGGCGGTGGGCTGGGACGGCGACGCGCTGGAAGCGCAGGCCTTCGCCTTCCTCGCCGTGCGCTCCCTGGACAGGCTGCCGCTGAGCCTGCCGAGCACCACCGGCGTGCCGCGGCCGATGACCGGCGGCGTGCTCCACCGGCCGCTGACGCGGGCGGCGTGATGCCTTTGCCGAGCGCCACTCCTTCTCGAGCCCCCTCCCCTTGCGGGAGGGGGCAAGGGGGAGGGGGTTGTCGATCGAAGGGCGCCGTCTTATTCAATCCCGACACAACACCAAGGCCTGATGCCAGCCAACGGCTTCGGTTCCAGCGGTGCGACCCCCCTCCCCCTACCCCCCTCCCGCGAGGGGAGGGGGACACCATCAGGTTTTTGGACGCCGTCCCATGACCCTTGCCGCCGCGGCCGACGCCGCCTTCGCCCTGGTCGATGAAGCGATCGACGCCGGTCGCATCCCCGGCGCCGTGCTGGGGCTGGTGACCCGCGACGGCGACCGCGCGATCCGCTTCGGCGGCCAGGCCGCTCTGGTGCCGCAGCTGGTGCCCCTGGCCGAGGACACGCTGTTCGACCTGGCCAGCCTGACCAAGGTGATCCTGACCGCCACCGAGGTGCTGCGGCTGGTCGAGCAGGGGCGGGTCGACCTGTCCGACCCGCTGGCGCTGCACCTGCCGGACCTGCGCCAATACCAGCCCGAGCATTGGGTGCGGCAGGTCACCATCCGCCAGCTGCTGTCGCACCGCTCCGGCCTGCCGGCGGTGGAGCCGCTGTACACCTGGGGCAGCGACGCGGAGACCCTGAAGGCGCTGGTGCTGCAGAAGGACTGGACCGCCGGCGCCGACGGCTATTCCGACGTCAACTACGTGCTGCTGGGCATCCTGGTCGAGCGGCTGCGGGACAAGCCGCTGCGCGATCTGCTGCCGCCCGGCGACTTCGCCGTCAGCCCCGGCCCGGCCCGCGCCGCCGCCACCGAGCGCTGCACCTGGCGCGGCCGGGTGATGCGCGGCGAGGTGCATGACGAGAACGCCTTCGCGCTGGGCGGCCTGGCCGGCCATGCCGGGCTGTTCGGCAGCGCCGCCGCGGTGCTGGATTTCGCCCAGCGCTTCCTGGCCGAGGAGGTGCTGCGCCCGGCCACGGTGGCCGAGATGCTGCGCGCCGAGGGCCATCCGCACGGCCTGGGCTGGCAGGTGCGGCACGAGGGCTGGTCCGGCGGATCGCTGTGCTCGCCCGACACCATCGGCCACACCGGCTTCACCGGCACGGCGATGTGGATCGACCTGGAGCGTGGCCACGCCTGGACGCTGCTGACCAACCGGGTGCACCCGTCGCGCCATGTCGAGACCGGCATCCAGGCGTTGCGGCGCGGGGTGTCGAACACGGTGTCGGCGGGCTGGCCATTCTGAGGCCGAGCCTCGAAGACAAAAGACACGTCATGGCGAGCCCCGAAGGGGCGTGGCCATCCAGCGGCACCGGCCACTGGATGGCCACGTCGCTGCGCTCCTCGCCATGACGGAATGGGGCTGGAGAGGGCGGCACCCACGACATGATTGACACGGAATTCCCGCCCGCCTTCCATGGGCGCAATCGGTCCGGCGACAGGGAAAACGCCGGAGATTTCTCATAAAATTCAATGCATAGGGGGACCCCAACGATGAGATCCCGCCTGCTGGCCGCCGGCGTCGCCGCGGCCGCCCTGCTGTGGGGCATCGCCGCCCCGGCCCAGACCGCGGACGAGGCCCGCGCCTTCGTCGACAAGGCCGAGGCCGACCTCGCCGCCACCAGCGAATACCTCAACAAGGCGTCCTGGGTGCGCGCCACCTTCATCACCGACGACACCCAGTGGCTGGAGGCCAAGGCCAATGGCGAGTGGACCGAGAAGACCAGCGCCTATGCCAAGGAGGCGTCGCGCTTCGACGGCGTCCAACTCGACCCGGTGACCCGGCGCAAGCTGGACATCCTGAAGCGCAACCTGGTGCTGCCGGCGCCGGACCGGCCGGGTGCGGCGCGCGAGCTGGCGACGCTGAGCACCAAGCTGGATTCCACCTACTCGACCGGCGAGTTCCAGCTGCAGGGCAAGACCCTGACGCTGAGCGACGCCGAGGACATCCTGGCCGCCTCGCGCGACCCGGCCGAGACCAGGGCGGTGTGGGAAGGCTGGCATTCGATCTCGCCGGTGATGAAGCCGGACTATGCCCGGCTGGTGGCGCTGGCCAATGAGGGATCGAAGGCGCTGGGCTATGCCGACACCGGCGCGCTGTGGCGCTCCGGCTACGACATGCCGGCCGACGATTTCGCCGCCGAGACCGACAGGCTGTGGGGCCAGGTCGAGCCCTTCTACAAGAACCTGCACTGCTATGTCCGCGGCCGGTTGAACGCGAAATACGGCGATGCGGTGCAGCCGAAGACCGGGCCGATCCGCGCCGACCTGCTGGGCAACATGTGGGCCCAGTCCTGGGGCAACATCTACGACCTGGTGGCGCCGACGGACGAGGTCGAGGGCTACAGCCTGGACAAGCTGCTGGTCGACGCCGGCTACGACGCCACGAAGATGGTGAAGACCGGCGAGGCCTTCTACACCTCGCTCGGCCTGGCGCCTTTGCCCGAGACCTTCTGGCAGCGGTCGCAGATCGTGCGGCCGGAGGGGCGCGACGTCGTCTGCCACGCCTCGGCCTGGGACCTGGACGACCGCGACGACGTCCGCATCAAGATGTGCACCAAGGTGAACGGCGAGGATTTCTACACCGTCCACCACGAGCTCGGGCACAACTACTATCAGCGCGCCTACAAGGACCAGCCCTATATCTTCAAGAACGGGGCCAATGACGGGTTCCACGAGGCGATCGGCGACTTCATCGGGCTGTCGGCGCTGACCCCGACCTACCTGAACCAGATCGGCCTCTTGGACAAGGTGCCGGGCGCGGAGGGCGACATCCCGTTCCTCCTGAAGATGGCGCTCGACAAGATCGCCTTCCTGCCCTTCGGCCTGCTGGTCGACCGCTGGCGCTGGGAGGTGTTCGCGGGGAAGGCGGCGCCGGAGCGGTACAATGAGTCCTGGTGGGCGCTGCGGCTGAAGTATCAGGGGCTGGTGCCGCCCGGCCCACGCCCGGCCGACGCCTTCGACCCCGGCGCCAAGTACCATATCCCCGGCAACACGCCCTACACCCGGTACTTCCTGGCCCATATCTACCAGTTCCAGTTCCACCGCGCCGCCTGCCAGCAGGCCGGCTGGACCGGGCCGCTGCACCGCTGCTCCGTCTACGGCAACAAGGAGGTCGGCCGGCGCTTCAATGCGATGCTGGAGATGGGCCAGTCCAAGCCCTGGCCGGACGAGCTGGAGGCTTTCACCGGCGAGCGCCGGACCGACGCCAGCGCCGTGGTCGAGTACTTCACGCCGCTGAACGACTGGCTGACCGAGCAGAACAAGGGCCAGAGCTGCGGGTGGTAGCCGCCTTCGCCCTCTCTCCATTCCCTTCCTGTCATTGCCGGGCTTGACCCGGCAATCCAGGGCCACCGAGAGCGGCTCTTGAAAGCCCCTGGATCCTCGGGTCAAGCCCGAGGATGACGGAGAAGGAGGACAGGGCCTCACTCCACCCTTCACACGACCCTGGCGTACCAGTCGAAATCCAGCGGCGGCACCTGGCTGTGGAAACGGCGGTATTCGGCCAGCTTGATCTTGGCGAAGGCGTCGACGAAGGCGTCGCCGAGATAGTCGCGCATCAGCGCCGACTCCCGGAAGTCGCGGATCGAATCCAGCCAGTTCGGCGGGATGTCCGAGGCCGGGGTGCCGTAGCCGTTGCCGGTCACCGGCGGGCCGGGGTCGCGCCGGTCGAGGATGCCGCGATGCATCCCGGCCAGCGCCGCCGCCAGCGCCAGATAGGGATTGGCGTCGGCGCCCGCCACCCGGTGCTCGACATGCTTGGCCGCCGGCGGGCCGATCGGCACGCGCAGCGCCACGGTGCGATTGTTGACGCCCCAGCTCGGCGCCAGCGGCGCGTAGCTGAGGGTCTGGAACCGGCGGTAGGAGTTGGCGTTCGGCGCGAAGACCAGCATGCCGTCGCGGATCGTCGCCCCCATGCCGCCGATGGCGTGGCGCAGCAGGTCGTCGCCACCTTCGGCCGCGAAGCGGTTGCCGCCGTCGCCATCGGCCAGGCTGATGTGCAGATGGGTGCCGCTGCCGGTCTCGCCGGCATAGGGCTTGGCCATGAAGGTGGCCTCCATCCCATGCCGCTTCGCCACGGCGCGGACCAGCCGCTTGTACAGGATCGCGTCGTCGGCCGCGCGCAACGCATCGGCGCGGTGCTTCAGGTTGATCTCCACCTGCCCCGGCGCGTATTCGCTGATCGCGGTATCGGCCGGCAGGCCCTGGATCTCGCAGCAGGCATAGAGATCGGCCAGGAAGTCGCCGAGCTCGTCGAGATCGGCCATGCCGTAGGCCTGCTTGCCGGTGCTGGCGCCCCTGGGCGGGATCGGCCGCCCCGCCTCGCGCCAGGACGCGTCGAAGACGTAGAACTCCAGCTCCACCGCCACCACGGGATGGAGTCCGTCGGCCGCCAGCCGCGACACCACCCGAGCCAGCACCTGGCGCGGGTCGTAGGCCGAGGGCGTGCCGTCCAGCTCGAACAGGGTCAGCAGCAGCTGGGCCGAGGGCTCGGCCTTCCACGGCACCGGCACCAGCGTGCCGGGCACGGGGCGGGCGGTGCGGTCGGCGTCGCCATCCTCCCACACCAGCCCGGTCTCCTCCACATCCGCCCCGGTGATGTCGAGGCTGATGATCGAGCCGGGCATGTAGCGGCCGTTGCGCCAGATCCGCTCCAGCTCGCCCACCGGGATGCGCTTGCCGCGCTGCACGCCGCAGGCATCGGTCAGGAGGATGTCGACGAAGCGCACGTCGCGGTGGCGGGCCAGGAAATCGAGGCACTCCTGGGCGGGATCGGCGGCCTTGGGTGTCATGTCGGGCACGGCCGGTTCCCCTCAGGCGTGGCCGGCCAGCGCCGCGGCGCAGGCGTCGAAGGCGTCGTGGAAGCGGGCGATCTGGTCCTCCGTCGTGGCCGGGCTGGTCAGCATCATGTTGTGGAACGGCGCGATCAAGATGCCGCGGTTGATCAGGAACAGGTTTACCAGCTGCTCCAGATCCGGCCGCATCGCCGCCGCCGCCTCGCCGCCGGTGCGGTAGGGTGTTGGCGTGAAGTGGAACTCGACCCGGGCGCCGATCTGGGTGACGTGCCAGGCCAGGCCGTGGCGCGCCACGATCGCCTCGATCCCCGCAGCCAAGTGCATGGCGCGCTCGACCATGCCGGCATAGGCGGCCTCGGTCATCACCTCCTCCAGCATCGCCCGCAGGGCGCGCATCGCCAGGGCGTTGGCCGAGAGGGTGGTGCCCATGCCGCTGTGGCCGTGCGGCACGCCGGCCTGGACCCGGCGCATCCGCGCCTCGACCTCGGCGGTGAAGCCGTAGACGCCGCAGGGTATGCCGCCGGCGATCGGCTTGCCGAGGGTGAAGAAGTCGGGCTCCAGCCCGTATTCCCGGGTCCAGCCGCCGGGGCCGGTGGAGATGGTGTGGGTCTCGTCGATCACCAGCAGCGTGCCGTGCCGCCGCGTCAGCTCGCGCAGGGCCGCGTGGAAGCCCGGCTCCGGCAGCACCATGCCGATATTGGTCAGTGCCGGCTCGGTGATGACGCAGGCGACGTCGCCCGGCGCCAGGGCCGCCTCCAGCCCCGCGAGATCGTTGAACTCGACCACCTTGGTGGTGGCGGTCAGGTCGGTCGCCTGGCCCAGCAGGCCGGGGCGGTGCACCGCGCGGCCATCCTCCAGCCGCACGAAGGTGTCGTCGACCGTGCCGTGATAGCAGCCGTTGAACACCAGGATCTTCGACCGGCCGGTGATCGCGCGCGCCCAGCGCAGCACGAAGCGGTTGGCGTCGGTCGCGGTCGTGGTCACCTGCCAGAAGGGCAACCCGAACCGCCGGGCCAGGGCCTCGGCGGCGGCGACGCCGTCCTCGGTCGGCAGCATGGCGGTGACGCCGCGGGCGATCTGGTCGGACACCGCGCGCACCACCGGCGCCGGCGAATGGCCGAACATCGACCCGGTGTCGCCCAGGCAGAAATCGACATAGCGATGGCCGTCGGCGTCGATGAACTCGGCGCCCTGCGCCTCGGCCATGAACAGCGGGAAGGGCGTCGCCCAGTCGCGCATCCAGTGCAGCGGCACGCCGCCGGGAAAGGCCTCCGCCGCCCGCTCCGCCAGGCGCCGCGAGGCGGGGTTCGCCGCAGTGTAGCGATCGAGCTCCGCCCGCATCAGGCCCTCGATCACCTTGCCCGCATGGTTCATGTCCTGCCTCCCTCCTAGGTATGTGGCGCCGGAGAGAGTAGAGGCAGGCGGGGGGCGGCCGGAACCACCCCGCGGCGCGGGACCGTCATGCCAGCGAAAGTTCGGGCAACGGCGCGCCGGATGCGCTACTTCTTCTTCCCCGCCGCCTGGAACCGCTCGACATACTCCGCCATCAGGGTGCGGATCGCGGTGCCGATCTTGACGTAGTCGGTCTCGTTGAGGTTGGCGAGCGACACCCGGGCCGAGGGATGCAGTGTGCCGAAGCCGCGGCCGGGCAGCAGCACCACGCCGCTGTCCCGGGCCAGCCGGAACAGCACCTCCTGCGGCCTGGTGTTCTTCATGAACCAGTCGACGAATTTGCGGCCGTGCAGCCGGGTGCCCAGAACCTCGAGGTCGAGGATGGTGTAGTAGTCGACCGAGTTCTCGTCCTCCTCCAGCGTCACCCCGGCGGCTTGGTACAGCGCGGCCTTGCGGCGGCGGATGATCCGCTTCATCGCCTTCTTGTAGGAGTCCGGCTCGTCCATCAGGCAGAACAGCGAGAACAGCACCATCTGCACCTGCTGCGGCGTCGACAGGCCGGCGGTGTGGTTCAGCGCCACGGTGCGGCTGTCGGCCACTACCCGGTCGATGAAGGGCAGGTGCCGCGGGTCGGTGGTGATCGACGCATAGCGTTCGTCCAGCTCCTTCTGCACCCTGGCCGGCAGCCTGGCGATGGCGCGGTCGAGCACGTTGTCCCGGTGGGTGGCGATCACGCCGAGGCGCCAGCCGGTGGCGCCGAAATACTTCGAGTAGGAATAGACCAGGATCGTGTTCTGCGGGCAGGTCGCGAACAGCGACACGAAGTCGTCGGCGAAGGTGCCGTAGACGTCGTCGGTCAGCAGGATCAGGTCGGGCCGCCTGGCCACGATCTCCTGCAGCCGCCTCAGGTTGGCGGCGCCCAGCTTGACCGAGGGCGGGTTGGACGGGTTGACCAGGAAGAAGGCCTTGACCTTCGGGTCGAGCAGCTTGTCGAGCTCCTTGTCGCCGTATTGCCAGCCCTTCTCCGGGTCGGCGTCCAGCCCGACCTCGACCAGCTTGTAGTCGTTCAGATGCGGGATCTCGATATAGGGGGTGAAGATCGGCAGGCCGATGGCGATCGAATCGCCCGGCGCCAGCAGCCGGTTCTCGCGCAGGCTGTTGAACAGATAGGTCATCGCCGCGGTGCCGCCCTCGACCGCGTAGAGGTCGAAATCGCCGGTGAAGGGCTCGCGGCCGATCATCTCCTTCCGCAGGTACTGGCCGACGATCTTCTCGCTCAGCACCAGCATCCGGTCGGGCACCGGGTAGTTGCAGGCCAGGATGCCCTCGCACATCTCGTAGAGGAAATCGCCCGCCGACAATCCCAGCTGGTCGCGCACATAGGACACGGCGCCGACCAGGAAGGACACGCCGGGAACATCCTTATGGGCCCGGGCGAAGATCTCAAACCGCTCCTCGATGCCGTCGCGCTTCGGGAAGCCTCCGACGCCCTCGGGCATATAGGCGAAGGATCGCTCGGCCTCGGTCATCGCGAACAGGCCGAGCTGGAAGAAGCCGTGCCGCGGCACGGTCGCCAGGAAGTTCGGGTTGCCGCGGCCGGCGTTCAGCATCATCCGGTCGGCGTCGCTCCTGGCCAGCTGGATCAGCGCGTCCTTCAGCTCGAACGGGCTGAGCTTGGCGAGCGAAACGGCGGTCTTCTCGTCAATGGCGGGGGCGGTGTCGTTCATGATGGCTCTCCTCAAACCAGGCCGACCACGAGCGGGCCGAGGATGGTCAGCAGCACATTGGCCATGGCGTAGGTGATGGCGAAGGGCACGGTCGGCACCGAGTTGCCGGCCTTGTCGAGCACGGCGCCGAAGGCCGGGTTGGCGCTGCGCGACCCGGACAGGGCGCCGGCCAGGATGGCGGCGTTGTCGTAGCGCAGCACGTAGCGGCCGAACAGCAAGGTCAGGACCAACGGCACCAGCGTGACCACCAGGCCGAGCACGAAGATCGCGGCGCCGCTCTGCTGCAACGTGGTCCAGGCCTGGGCGCCGGAGGACAGGCCGACGCAGGCGACGAAGGCGGCGAGGCCGAAATCCTTCAGGATCTGGCCGGCCGCCGACGGCATCGCCCCGAAGGTCGGGTGCTTGGCGCGCAGCCAGCCGAAGACGAGGCCGGAGAGCAAGGCGCCGCCGCCGCTGCCGAGGGTCAGCGGGATGCCGCCGACCCGCGCGGTGATCAGGCCGACCAGCAGGCCGAGCAGGATGCCCAGGCCGAGATAGACGAAATCGGTCTTGTCGCTGGGCGCGATCTCGTAGCCGAGCAGCTTCGCCGCCCGGTCGACATCGGACGCGGCGCCCTGCAGCGTGATCACGTCGCCGTGATGCAGCGCGGTACCGTCCAGCACCGGCAGCGGCCGCTCCATCCGGGTGATGCCGGCGATGTAGACGCCGTGCCTGGCCGCGGCGTCAGCCTGGGCCTTGAGCTCGCCGATCGTCTTGCCGTTGGCGCCGGGGCGGGTGAAGACCACATCGCGCAGATGCAGCACCATGTCCATCCCCACCGCCGCGGCCTCTTC
>NZ_JANX01000234.1 GCF_000767795.1 Inquilinus limosus MP06
GCCCCCACGGCGATGCCGCGCAGCAGCGCCCTCGCCGCCCGAGCCGCTCGCGCTCGCAGGCGGCCAGCACCGCCGGCACGATCACCGCGCCGGAATGGACCGGTCCGCCCTCGAAGGTGTCGTCGTAATCCTCACCGTGCGCGGCGGTGCCGTTGACCAGCGCCGCGTCGAAGGCGGTCAGCGGCCGGGCATGGCCCAGGGCGGTGCAGGCGCCGGTGCCATCCGTCGCCGCCAGGGTGGCGGCGATATAGTCCTCGTGCCGGCCGGCGACGCACAGCCCGGCGACGTCCAGCAGCAGCCGGCGGGCGGTGGCCACCGCCTCGTCCGGCAAGGCGCGCGCCTCGGTGCCGGCGATCCAGCGGCCGAGCTGCTCGGCCACCGCATGGCCGGCGGCGGGCAGGGGTATGGCGGTCATTCGGTCTGTGTCTTCCGGGCAGCGGGGCGGCGTCGCGGCGCTGGGCCGGCGACGACGACATGGTCGGAATCGGCCGGGTCGTGGGCCCGGGCCAGGATGTTGCGAGCGTAGCCGCCCTCGACATGGGCGCGCATCGCGGCGCCGGCCGCCTCCGCATCGCCGGTCTGCAGCGCCTCCAGGATTTGGCGGTGCTCGGCATGCGAGGCAGCGCTGCTGCCGGCGGTGGCGAAGCTCTGGCGCCGCACCAGATGCATCCGGTTCACCACCTGGCGATACATCTCCAGCAGCGTCGCGTTGCCGGTCATCTCCACCAGCCGGTCGTGGAAGGTGATGTTCAGCGGGAAATAGCCGTTCACGCCGTCGCGGATCGACGCGCTCTCCAGCGCCGCCAGCATCTGCTTCAGCTCCAGCACCTCGGCCTGGCCGATCCTCGGCGCCAGCAGGCGGCCGGCCATCTCGTCCAGCGTGGCGCGCAGGGCGTACAGCTCCGCCACCTCCCGGTCCGACAGCTCGCGCAGGAACACGCCGCGGTTCTTCTCCAGCCGCACCAGCCCGGCCTCCTGCAGCGCCCGCAGCGCCTCGCGCACCGGGGCGCGGCTGACCTGCAGGTGCTGCGACAGCTCCAGCTCGTTCAGGCGCGAGCCGGCGGCGATCTCCCCGGCCTTGATGCGGCGCAGGATCTCCTCCTGCACCAGGCCGGAGAGGGTGAGGGAGCGTAGCAGCTCCAGCGGGGAGGCGAGAGGCGGGGTCATGGCGCGCACCATAGATCAGCCCGCCGGATGTGTGAATGGAGATTGTCGATTGAAAGATTGTCGACAATATGTAATTGACCAGGAGCGACGCAGGGGATCCTCAGGCGGCCCCGCCCGCGACGACCCCGAGCGACCCGAAGACGAGAGAGACCGAGAATGAGCACCGCCACGGCCGCGGCCCACGGCCCATCCGACCCTGCCTCCGTCGAGCTGCCGCCGGCGGTGACGCGCATCCTGGCGCGGCATCTCGCCGCCGCCCGCACCGAGGACCTGCCGGCCGATGTCCGGCATGAGGGGCTGCGTACCTTCCTGAACTGGCTCGGCTGCGCCGTCGGCTCGGCCCGGCACGAGGCGGTGTCGATCGCGATCGAGGCGCTGTCGCCGTTCAGCGGGCCGGCCCAGGCCGGCATCCTCGGCCGCGCCGAGCGGATGGACGTGCTGCACGCGGCGCTGATCAACGGCATCAGCTCGCATGTCTTCGACTTCGACGACACCCATCTGAAGACGGTGATCCATCCGGCCGGGCCGGTGGCCTCGGCGATCCTGGCGCTGGCCGAGCTGCGGCCGGTCAGCGGCCGCGACTTCCTCAACGCCCTGGTGCTCGGCGTCGATGTCGAATGCCGCATCGGCAACGCCGTCTATCCCGACCACTACCATGTCGGCTGGCACATCACCGGCACCACCGGCGTGTTCGGCGCCGCGGCGGCCGCCGGCAAGCTGCTGGGGCTGGACGAGCAGCGCATGGTCTGGGCGCTGGGCCTCGCCGCGACCCAGCCGGTCGGGCTGCGCGAGATGTTCGGCACCATGACCAAGAGCTTCCACCCCGGTCGGGCGGCGCAGAACGGCCTGACCGCGGCCCTCCTGGCCCAGCGCGGCTACACCAGCTCGGAGCAGGGGATCGAGGCCAGGCGCGGCTGGGCCAACGTCACCAGCACGCACCGGAACTATGACGAGATCACCGGCGACCTCGGCATCCGCAACGAGATCCTGCTGAACAGCTACAAGCCCTTCGCCTGCGGCATCGTCATCCACCCGGCGATCGACGGCTGCGTGCAGCTGCGCAACGAGCACGGGCTGGTGGCGGCGGAGATCGAGCGCATCGACCTCAAGGTCCATCCGCTGGTGCTGGAGCTGACCGGCAAGACGGCGCCGAAGACCGGACTGGACGGCAAGTTCAGCGTCTACCACTCGGCCGCGGTCGCGATCATCGATGGCCGGGCGGGCGAGCCGCAATACAGCGACGAGCGGGTGCGGGATCCGGAGGTGGTGGGCCTGCGCGACCGGGTGACGGCCGTGATCGACCCGGCGATGCCGGCCGATGCCGTCGCCGTGACGGTGACGCTGAAGGACGGACGGGTGCTGCAGAAGCGGGTCGACCACGCCATCGGCAGCGTCGCCCGGCCGATGACCGATCGCGACCTCGAGGCGAAGTTCACCGACCTGGTGCAGCCGGTGCATGGCGACGCCGGAACGGCGGCGCTGCTGCGGGCGTGCTGGGACCTCGAATCCGTCGCCGATGCCGGCGACATCGCCCGGATGGCCCAGACGCGCTGATCCCGAGCGGTGCCGGGGCCTCCGGCGCCGCCACTCCTTCGCCATGCCGGCCAAGACCAAGGACAAGAACGGCCGGGCAATCCCTTAGGGAGGGCAAGCCATGATCTTCCGGGCCTTCAAGGGCGCCACGGGCAGGGTCTTCATCCTGCTCTGCCTGATGTATTTCATCATGTATGTCGACCGCGTGAACCTCTCGATCGCGGCGCCGCTGATCAAGGGCGAGCTGGGCCTCAGCAACACCGAGCTGGGGCTGGCGCTCGGCGCCTTCGGCTATTGCTACGCGCTGTTCCAGATCATCTCCGGCTATCTCGGCGACCGCATCGGCGCCCGGCGCATGCTGTCGATCAGCGGCCTGTTCTGGGCCGCCGGCACCGTGGCGGCCGCCTTCGCCGGCGGGCTGTGGACGCTGATCGCCGCCCGTCTCGTGGTCGGCATCGGCGAGGCCGGAACGATCCCGACCGCCACCGGCGCGATCGGCCGCTGGGTGCCGAAGGCCCGGCGCGGCTTCGCCCAGGGCTTCACCCACACCTCCGCCCGCTTCGCCGCGGCGGTGACGCCGCCGGTGGTGGTGGCGATGATCCCGCTGCTGGGCTGGCGCGGCGCCTTCATCGTGCTCGGCGTCGTCAGCTTTCTCTGGGTCGCTGTCTGGTGGAACTACTTCCGCGACGATCCGGCCGATCACGAGGATGTGACCCGGGAGGAGTTGGCCGAGCTGCCGGTGCATGACCGCGAGGTCGGCAGCCGCGCCGAGGTGCCTTGGCGGCGGCTGATCCCGCGGGTGGCGCCGGTGACGCTGGCCTTCTTCTGCCACGCCTGGACGCTGTGGCTGTACCTGTCCTGGCTGCCCAGCTTCTTCGTCGGGGAATACGGCTTCGATCTGAAGGATTCGGCCGTGCTGTCCAGCCTGATCTTCATCGCCGGCATGGTCGGCGACACGGTCGGCGGCCTGGTCACCGACCGGATCTACCAGCGCACCGGCGACGTCAACCGCGCCCGGCGCAACACCATGCTGCTGGGCTTCACCTGCTCTCTGGTCTGCCTCAGCGGCGTGCTGTTCATCCACAGCCAGACCCTGATCGCCGGCTGCCTCGCCCTCGGCCTGTTCTTCCTGGAGATGACCGAGGCGCCGATCTGGGCCGTGCCGCTCGACATCGCGCCGCGCTTCGCCGGCATCGCCAGCGGCTTCGTCAGCACCGCGGCCGGCGTCGCCGCGCTGGTCTCGCCGGTCGCCTTCGGCGCCATCCTCGACGCCACCGGCAGCTATCGCCCGCCCTTCCTGGTGTCGATCGCGCTGCTCGGCCTCGGCATCGTGCTGGCCTTCTTCGTCCGCCCCGACCGGCCGGTGGAAGCGGCGGACCGGCCGGCCGGCACCGCCCATCCCCATCCCGCTGCGCTGAGGACCTCGCCATGACTCGGGAACTGGAGGGCCGCGTCGCCCTCGTCACCGGCGCCGCCCGCAACATCGGCCGCGCCATCGCGCTGGACCTCGCCGCCGCCGGCGCGGCGGTGCTGGTCCATGCCAGGAGCTCCGCCGACCTCGCCGCCGGGGTGGTGCAGGAGATCGAGGCCAAGGGCGGCCGCGCCCGGCTGCACCTGGCCGACGTGACGGTGCCGGAGCAGGCGGGGGCCACGGTGGCCGCGGCGGTCGAGGCCTTCGGCCGGCTCGACATCCTGGTCAGCAACGCCGCGCTGAGGAAGGAGACGGCGTTCGAGGCGATGAGCTTCGCCGAATGGCACGAGGTGCTGGCCGTGATCCTCGACGGCGCCTTCCTGACGGCGCAGGCGGCGGTGCCGCATCTCAAGGCATCGGATGCCGCCAGCATCATCACCATCGGCGGCCTGTCGGCCCATACCGGCTCGGCCGGGCGGGTGCATGTCACCACCGCCAAGGCCGGCATTGTCGGCTTCACCCGCGGCCTGGCGCACGATCTGGGGCCGGACGGCATCACTGTGAATTGCGTCGTGCCCGGGCTGATCGGCACCCAGCGCGCTCCTCACGGCGGCGGCGAGCCGGCGCACCATTCCCGCCACGCCACGCTGCTGGGCCGCCGCGGCACGCCGGAGGAGGTGGCGGGGCTGGTGCGCTACCTCGCCGGCCCCTCGGCCCGCTACATCACCGGCCAGGCCCTGCACGTCAATGGCGGGGCGTTCCTCTCGTAGAAGGGCCTGGCCGGGTGCGCTGTCGCGTTACCTCTCCCGCCTGGCGGGAGAGGCAACACGCTATCGCCCGAGGATGATCCGATCCGAAGGCCACCGCTCTCTAGGCGAACCCCCGCACCGGCATGTCCGGACCGCGGCGCAGCCAGTTGCGCGGGGAATAGGCGGTGCGGCCATCGGTGACGTGCAGTGTGTAGGCGTGGCGCGACACCGGCGACCGGTTCGGCGCGCTGTAATGCGGCAGCCGGCCGTGGAAGCAGACCAGCGCGCCGGCCTTGACCTCGACCGGCACCGCGGTGGCGTCGATCGGCCACGGCGTGGCGTCGAGCTTCTCCATGCGCGTCGCGCCGTCCTCCAGCAGGAAGCGCTCACGCAAGGGGCCGCGGTGCCCGCCGGGCTCGACCCACAGGCAGCCATTGGACCGGTCGGCATCCTCCAGCGCGAACCAGAAGGTGGTGACGCTGATCGGCGTGGTCTCGAAGAAGCTGGCGTCCTGGTGCCAGCGCACCTCGCCGCCGATGCCGGGCTGCTTGAAGATGTACATCGACTGCCAGATCTGCGGCTCGGCCAGGCCCAGATCGGCAGCCAGCGCCGCCAGCTTCGGGTCGCGCGAGAAGCGGTCGAACACCGGGTCCAGGTCATGCAGCGCGTGGCCGATCTTGTTGATCGACAGCGCCTTGGCCTGGCGCAGCCGGCCGGCCTCGTCGAACGCCTCCTCCTCGAAGAAGCAGCGGATCTTGTCGCCCGAGGTTAGGAAGTATTCGTCGGATTTCCGCTCCTGCTCCCTGGTGGTGAAGATCGAGACCGTGTCGCCGGGATCGAAGGCCTCGACGATCGCCTCGGCCCGGGCGCGGACGGCGCGGATCTCCTCGATCGGCTTGAAGCCGTCCAGCACCAGATAGCCGTCGCGTTCGTATTGCGTCTTCTGCGCCTCGCTCAGCATCGCCACCCTCGCTTCGAGTCCTCCGGCAGTCTAGCGCGATCGCGATCCCTGGCACCGCTCTTGCTTGCAATCGAACTGAAACAATGCTGGGACAGCGGCAGGACCGGGCAGGGGGCGGCAATGACGACGACCGAAATCGGAATGACGGCAGGCGGAATGGCGGCGGACCGGCCGGATGCGACGGCGCGGCGGGCGCTGATCGCCTCGGCGGTCGGCTACGCCATGGACGGGTTCGACCTGCTGATCCTCGGCTTCATGCTGTCGGCGGTGGCCGCCGGCCTGGCGCTGACCCCGGCCGAATCGGGATCGCTGGTGACCGCGACGCTGATCGGCGCGGTGGCCGGCGGCATCCTGTTCGGCATGCTCAGCGACCACCTCGGCCGGGTGCGGGTGCTGACCTGGACCATCCTGCTCTTCGCCGTCTTCACCGGCCTCTGCGCCCTGGCGCAGGGCTATTGGGACCTGCTGGCCTACCGCACCATCGCCGGCCTCGGCCTGGGCGGCGAGTTCGGCATCGGCATGGCCCTGGTGGCGGAGACCTGGCCGGCGCGCTACCGGGCCCGCGCCTCCTCCTATGTCGGGCTCGGCTGGCAGGCCGGCGTGCTGGCGGCGGCCCTGGCCACGCCGATCTTGCTGCCGCTGATCGGCTGGCGCGGCATGTTCGCGATCGGCCTCTTGCCCGCCATCGTGTCCTTCGTCGTCCGCCGCACCATCGGCGAGCCGGCGCTGTTCCTCGACCGTGCCGCCCAGATACGTCAAGGACAGGCGCGCCAGGGCAATGCGCTGCGGCTCCTGGTCAAGGACGGCCGCACCACCCGGATCAGCGTCGCCGTCTTCATCCTCTGCTCGGTGCAGAATTTCGGCTATTACGGGCTGATGATCTGGCTGCCGACCTATCTGTCGACGGCCATGGGCTATTCCCTGACCAAATCGGCGCTGTGGACGGTGGTGACCATCCTCGGCATGTGCGTCGGCATCGGCGCCTTCGGCCATCTGGCGGACCGGATCGGCCGGCGCCCGACCTTCATCCTGTTCCAGGCCGGCGCCGCGATCATGGTCGTGGTCTATGCCCAGCTCGACTCGCCGACGGCGCTGCTGCTGGGCGGCGCGGTGATGGGGCTGTTCGTCAACGGCATGATCGGCGGCTACGGCGCGCTGATGTCGGAGCTGTATCCAACCGAGGCGCGGGCGACGGCGCAGAGCGTGCTGTTCAACCTGGGCCGCGGCGTCGGCGGCTTCGGCCCGCTGGTGGTCGGGGCCCTGGCCTCCCAGTATTCCTTCAGCCTGGCGATCGCGCTGCTGGCGGTGATCTATGTGATCGACATCGGCGCCACGCTGATGCTGCCGGAAACCAAGGGCGTGGAGCTGGAATAGGGCGCTGCCGGCACCCACCCCTCAACTGTCATTGCCGGGCTTGACCCGGCAATCCAGAGAGCGTCGAGACCTTCTGGATGCCCGGGTCAAGCCCGGGCATGACAGAAGAAACTATCCGACCGGCCTTGTCGCCTGCTCCAGCCAGGCGCGGTCCTCGCCCTCCAGCTGCGGACCGACGATCTCCCGCACCCGGGCATGGTAGCTGTCCAGCCAGGCGCGCTCCTCGGCAGTCAGCAGCGCCGGGTCGACCAGGGCCAGGTCGATCGGCGCGAAGGTGATGGTCTCGAACTCATAGAAGGTGCGGCTGTCGTCGGAGAGCGCGGCGCAGGGCTGCACCACCACCAGCGTCTCGGTGCGGATGCCGTAGCGGCCGGCGGCGTAATAGCCGGGCTCGTTCGACAGGATCATGCCGGGCTCCAGCGCGACCGTGTTCGGCGTCTTCGAGATCCGCGCCGGCCCTTCGTGAACGCTGAGATAGCTGCCGACGCCGTGGCCGGTGCCGTGGTCGAAGTCGAGGCCATGCTCCCACAGCGGCCGGCGAGCGAAGGCGTCGATCTGCGAGCCCGTGGTGCCCTTCGGGAAGCGCAGGGTCGAGATCGCGATATGGCCCTTCAGCACCAGGGTGAAGTTGCGCCGCATCTCCTCCGTCGGCGTGCCGACGGCGATGGTGCGGGTGATGTCGGTGGTGCCGTCGCGATACTGGCCGCCGCTGTCGACCAGATAGACATTGCCCGGCTCGATCCGCCGGTTGCTCTCGGCGCTGAAGCGATAGTGGGGCAGGGCGGCGTTCGGGCCGGCGGCGGAGATGGTGTCGAAGCTGAGGTCGCGCAGCGCCCCGGTGGCCACCCGGAACTCCAGCAGCTTGGCGGCGGCACTCGCCTCGTCCAGCCGGCCGGACGGCGCCTCGCGCGACAGCCAGGCCAGGAATCGGCTCATGGCGACAGCATCGCGGCGATGGGCTGCGCGGGTGCCCTCCAGCTCGACCGCGTTCTTACGGGCGCGGGGCAGGGCGCAGGGGTCGGCGCCGATATCGATCCTGGCGCCCTTCAGCCGGTCCTGCACCCAGGCGCTGGCCGAGGCCGCGTCGATCCGCACCGCCTTGCCGGCACGGCCCAGCCCCTCCAGCGCCTGGCCCAGGCTGGACGGCGGCTGGATCGCCACCTCGTTGCCGAGATGGGTGTCGACGCCGGGCACCAGCTTGCGCCGGTCGATGAACAGGTCGACCAGCCCGTCGGCATGCAGCACGGCGAAGGACAGCGGCAGCGGCGTGTGCGGCACGTCGGCGCCGCGCAGGTTCAACAGCCAGGCCACGCTCTCCGGCGCGCTCAGCACCACCGCGTCCAGCCGGTCGCGCCGCAGCGCCTCGGCGATCTCGGCCCGCTTCTCCCGCGCATCCTTGCCGGCGACGTCGAGCGCCTGGACGATGGTGGGGGAGATCGGGGTCGGCGGCTGGTCGGTCCATAGCGTGTCGATCGGGTTCTCCTCGACCGCCATCAGCGTGCCGCCTGCAGCCTCCACCGCCTTGCGCGCCTTCTCGACCCAGGCGACGGTGACCAGCCGCGGATCGTAGCCGGCGCGGCCGCCTTTCGGCATCGCGTCGGCCAGCCAAGCCTCGTGCGGTTCCTGGTGCAGGTGCCGCCGCTCCCACAGCGCCGGGTCGGTCTGCTGCTGCGCCTGGATGGTGTAGCGGCCGTCGATGAAGATCGCCGCCCGATCGGCCGTGACCAC
>NZ_JANX01000235.1 GCF_000767795.1 Inquilinus limosus MP06
GTTCCGCTGAAGGGCCGGGGCGGGCGATCCCTGCCCCGGCTGCCCCGCTCAGAGATGGAAGTCGAGGTGGCCGAACAGGCCGCCCAGGACGCTGCCCAGGGCGTCGCCGACGCCGTCGGCCACATGGCCGACCGCCTCACCCACGCCGCCGACCACGTCGCCGACGGCCGACTGGGCGCCATCGAGCACCGCGCCGACGGCGTGAGTGGCGCCGCCGACCACGTCGCCGACCGCGTCGCCGACGACTGCGCCGACATCACCCACCACGCCGCCGACGATCTCGCCGGTCTCGCCCACCGCCGTGCCGACGGTGCTGCCGATGCCGGCGACCGCGCCGCCCAGCACGTCACCGGCATCGTGCAGCAGGCCGCCGAGAAGGCCGGTCAGATCAAGAATGCCGCTCATGAACTTCTCCTGTGTGTCGCAAGGATTCGGATCTGTGCCGGGCCGGACCGCCTTGATCGGGCCGTTTCAGAAGAAAGCACCGCGAGAGCTATTCTTTCCCGATTGAGAGAAGAATATATCCAACGGGCTCGCCACCTCCCGGGCGCCAGATCGGCCAAATCACAGAAATCGGCCGACGGAAGCCATTCCTATCATTTCGTGTCTTCAAATATACCTGTTATGTTATGCAGATTGACTGGAGTGATCGGCTCTCAGATCGAGGGCTCTCCGCGCCAGGACGGGCTTCGGGCGGATCAATCCGCGCAAACATCCCCGTGGCGGCTTGTCGCAGGCCGGCCTTCCA
The DNA here is from genome assembly GCF_000767795.1 of Inquilinus limosus MP06. Classification (GTDB taxonomy): domain Bacteria; phylum Pseudomonadota; class Alphaproteobacteria; order DSM-16000; family Inquilinaceae; genus Inquilinus; species Inquilinus limosus_E. Next base: position 749 of record NZ_JANX01000235.1, read on the forward strand.
TATCGCCTTATGCGAATCTTTCTTGGCGGATTGCACCAATAGAAATAGGATGAGGACTGCCGAAGTGACTGTAATGTGACACGGCATAACTAAAATAATGCATAAAATTAAAATAACTGGGGGGATAACAAACAAGAAAGCACGATGCGGCGAGGATCAAAGATGGATCAAATTTTTCGGGATTTCATCCTATACCTACCAACCGTCCACAGCCGGCAGGCGATCCACGACCTGCTGGAGCGGACGATTCACGGATATGGCCTGAGACACTACGCCTATGTCAGCTTCCCGTCGGGAGAGGCCGACAGGCCGCTGATGCTGACCACCTATCCGGACAGCTGGGTCGAGCGCTATGGCGAGCAGCGCTACGACCGGGTCGATCCGGTGATCGCCCGCGCGGTCGGCACCATGCTGCCCTTCGCCTGGACGCTCGACACGCTGGCCCAGCCATCGACCCGCCGGCTGAGGGCGTTCCTCGACGACGCGGCCGAGGCCGGCATCCGTCGCGGCGTCACCATCCCGATCCATGACCGCCAGGGCCGCGCCTCCAGTCTGACCCTGGCCGAGTTCGGCATGGAGCCGGATTTCCAGCGCTGCATCGACCGGCACCAGCACGCCCTGCACCTGGTCGCGCTGCACCTTCACGCCCGGCTGCGCCAGGACGAGCGACCCGAGCCGCAGGCGCGGCCGACGCTGACGCCGCGCGAGATCGACTGCCTGCAATGGGCGGCCAAGGGCAAGAGCGCATCGGACATCGCCGAGATCATGCGGATCAGCCGCCGGACGGTGGTGTTCCACACCGAGAATGCGAAACAGAAATTCGGGGTGGCGACCCTGTCACAGGCGATCGCCAGAGGATTGATGCATGACATCATCATCTGCGTGTGACCGAAACCTGTAAACCTATACAGCTCACAACAGCTTTCGATTCCCACCACAGTCCGCGCAATTAGGACTCATTGGGGCTGCCGGTTCCGGAGCGGCGCGCCTGCCCCGCGCCTTCCGGTCCAGCGAAGCGAGGCGACGTGCGGATCGCGATGGTTCGAGGCACCGCCGCCGGGCGGCGAAAGCTTCCAACGCGAATCCTTTTCGACAATTTGCGCCGGCCCCTGGCAGCGCCGCCGTCGCGGCGCCGCCGGCATGGCTGCGCGCCGGCATGGTGGAGCGTGACGTGACCAGCGTTTTCGACAATCCGGAAGGCCGTTTCCACGTCCTCGTCAACGGTGAAGGGCAGCATTCGTTGTGGCCGGCCTTCATCCCGGTCCCGGACGGCTGGACCGCGGTGCTGCGCGACGCCGCCCGTCCCGACTGCCAGCACCACATCGACAGCCATTGGACGGATCTGCGCCCGAAGTCGCTGGCCGGCCGGTAGCGGCGGCCCCCTCCCTGTTTCTGCGAGCGAGTTGAGCCATGGACAGCATCGATTTCGGCAGCGCCGCGCTGCCCCTGACGACCGCCCAGACCGGCATGTGGCTGGCGCAGAAGTTCATGCCCGAGATCGAGTTCAACCTGGCCGAGGCGATCGAGATCCACGGCCCGCTCGACACCGGACTGATGCAGGCGGCGCTGTGGCAGCTGACGCGGGAGGCCGAGGCGCTGCGCGTCCGCTTCGTCGAGGGCGACGAAGGCCCGCGGCAGGTGATCCGGCAGGAATACGGAGGCGACATCCCCTTCATCGACTTCAGCGCCGAGCCGGACCCGCGCGAGGCCGCCGGCCGCTGGATGAAGGCGGATTATGATCGCCCGCTGAACCCGCTGACCGAGGAGCTGTGGTTTTCCGCCGTCCTCAAGATCACGGACGGGTCCTTCATCTGGTACCACCGCGTCCACCATCTGCTGATGGACGGCCTGTCCGGGGGCTTGTGCACCCGCCGCGTGGCGGAGCTGTACACCGCGCTGGTCGAGGGCCGCGCCCCGACCGACGACACCGCCTTCGGCAGCCTGGCGGAGATCCTGGATGAGGAGGCCGGCTACCGCGCCTCCAACCGGTTCCTGCGCGACCGCGAATACTGGATGGAGCGCTTCGCCGACACGCCGTCGCCGATCACGCTGTCGCACCGCAAGCTGGCGACCGGCAGCCTGCTGCGCGACCGGTCCTTCATGGAGCCGGGCATGGTGGCGTCGCTGCGCGCCCTGGCGCAGTCCATCGGCGCCAGCCTGCCGCAGATCCTGATCGCCCTGACCACCGCCTATCTGTACCGCGTGACCGGGGCGGAGGACCTGATCGTCGGCCTGACCGTCACCGCGCGGGCCAATGCCCGGATGCGGCGCACGCCGTCGATGCTGGCCAACGCCGTGCCGCTGCGGCTGCGGATGGATCCGGGCCTGAGCATGCAGGACGTGATCCGCCAGGTCGGCACCGAGGTGCGCCAGTGCCTGCGGCACCAGCAGTACCGCTACGAGGACATGCGGCGCGACCTGAACCTGCTGCCGAACAACCAGCAGCTGTTCACCATGCTGGTGAACATCGAGCCCTTCGACTACGACCTGCGCTTCGGCGGCCTGCCGATGACGCCGCAGAACCTGTCGAACGGGTCGACCAACAATCTCGGCGTGTTCATCTACGACCGCGGCGACGACAACGGCCTGTGCATCGACCTGGACGCCAATTCGGCGCTGTACACGGCGGAGGAGCTGGCGACGCACCGCGAGCAGCTGCTGCGCCTGGCGCAGGCGATGTTGGCCGACCCCGCCCAGGCGATCGGCGGCATCGACATCCTGGCCCCGGCGGACCGGCAGCGGATCCTGACGGACTGGAACCGCACCGACCATCCGGTGGCGGCGGAGACGCTGACCGCGCTGCTGGACGCCCAGGCCCGGGCCACGCCGGACGCGACCGCGCTGGTGTTCGGCCGGGATGCGCTGAGCTATGCCGAGCTGGACGGCCGCGCCAACCGTCTGGCCCGGCTGCTGGCCGCGCGCGGCGCCGGGCCGGACCGGATCGTCGCCGTGGCCCTGCCGCGGTCGGTCGAGCTGGTCGTCGGCCTGCTGGCGATCCTGAAGACCGGCGCCGCCTACCTGCCGCTCGACCCCGACTATCCGCTGGACCGCATCGCCTTCATGCTCGGCGACGCCAAGCCGGTAACGGTGGTGACCGACCGCGACACCGCCTGGGTGGTGCCGGACGATGCCGACCGGCTGGTGCTCGATGCGGCGGAGACGGAGGCCGAGCTGGCCGCCGCGGTCCCGTCCGGCCTCGAGGCCGGGGCGCCGGACCCGCTGGACACCGCCTATGTCATCTACACCTCGGGGTCGACCGGCCGGCCGAAGGGCGTGGCGGTGCCGCACGGCGCCATCGTCAACCGGCTGCGCTGGATGCAGGGCGAGTACGGCCTTGCGGCCGATGACCGGGTGCTGCAGAAGACGCCGTCCGGCTTCGACGTCTCGGTCTGGGAGTTCTTCTGGCCGCTGATCCAGGGCGCCGCCCTGGTCGTCGCCAAGCCCGGCGGGCACCGCGACCCGGCCTATCTGGCCGAGATCATCCGCGACGGGCGGATCACCACCCTGCATTTCGTGCCCTCGATGCTGCGCGCCTTCCTGCAGGAGCCGGCGGCGGCCGGCTGCACCGGCCTGCGCCGCGTCTTCTGCAGCGGCGAGGCGCTGCCCGAGGACCTGGCGGCGGCGTTCCACGCGACGCTGCCCACGGTGCCGCTGCACAACCTGTACGGCCCGACCGAGGCCGCGGTCGACGTCACCTACTGGGAATGCCGCCGCGACGCCGAGCCCGGCCCGGTGCCGCTGGGCCGGCCGATCTGGAACACCCAGCTCTACGTCCTCGACCCCGGGCTGCAGCCGGTGCCGGCCGGCGTCAATGGCGAGCTGTACCTGGCCGGCGCCAACCTGGCCCGCGGCTACATCAACCGCGCCATGCTGACGGCGGAGCGCTTCGTCGCCAACCCCTACGGCGCGCCCGGCAGCCGGATGTACCGCACCGGCGACCTGGTGCGCTGGCGGGCCGACGGGACGCTCGACTTCCTCGGCCGCATCGACCACCAGGTGAAGCTGCGCGGCTTCCGCATCGAACTGGGCGAGATCGAGGCGGCGCTGGTCCGCAGCGAGAGCGTCCTGCAGGCCGCGGTGATCGACCGCACGGACAAGTCGGGCGACCGCTACCTGGCCGCCTATGTGGTGCTGGAGGCCGGCGCGGCGCTGGAGCCGGCGGCGCTGCGGCAGGCGCTGGGGCGCCACCTGCCCGACTACATGGTGCCGGCGACCTTCACCGCGCTGGACGCCCTGCCGCTGACCCCGAGCGGCAAGCTGGACCGCAAGGCGCTGCCGGAGCCGGAGCGCCAGGCCAGCGCCGGCTTCGTCGCGCCGCGGACGCCGACCGAGGAGGCCCTGGCCGCGATCTGGGCCGAGACCTTCGGGCTGGAGCGCGTCGGCGTCGAGGACAATTTCTTCGAGCTCGGCGGCCACTCGATGCTGGTGGCGCAGCTGGTCGGCCGGATGAAGGCGACCTTCGATGTCGACCTGCCGCTGGCCGTGCTGTTCGAGGTCTCGACCATCGCCGGTCTGGCGGAGAAGGTCGACCAGGCGCGCGGCGGCGTCGCCGGCGCCGCGCTGAACCTCGCCGCCGACGCGCAGCTGGCCGACGACATCCGGCCGCTGGCGAAGCTGCCGCCGGTCGAGTTCGGCGAGGTGTTCCTGACCGGCGCCACCGGCTTCGTCGGCAGCCAGATCCTGGCGACGCTGCTGCGCGACACCAATGCGCGCATCTTCTGCCTGGTGCGGGCGATGAGCGCCGGCGCCGCCCGCACCCGGCTGCGCCGCGCCCTGACCGACCGGCAGCTGATCGGGCTGTGGGACGAGAACCGCGTCAAGATCCTGGTCGGCGACCTGGCCGAGCCGGATCTCGGCCTCGACCCCAAGGGCATCGCCATTGTCCGCGACCAGTGCGACGCCATCTTCCATTGCGGCGCGATGGTCGACTTCCTGCAGTCCTACGCCGCGCTGAAGCCGTCCAATGTCGAGGCCGTGCGCACGCTGATCGGCTGGACCGCGTCCGGCCGGCCGAAGGCGCTGCACTATGTCTCGACCCTGTCGGTGATCGACCCGTCCACCGGGCCGGAGCTGATCACCGAGGCGTCGGGGCTGGACAGCTGGCAGGGCCTGATCGGCGGCTATGCCCAGAGCAAATGGGCCGGCGACACGCTGGCGCGGCAGGCCCAGGCGCGCGGCCTGCCGGTGTCGGTGTACCGGCTGGGCACCATCACCGGCGACCGGGCGCAGGGAATCTGCAACGAGGCCGACATGATCTGGCGGGTGGTGCGGGCCTCGGCCAGCATCGGCGCCATCCCGGACATCCACATGGCAATGACCCCGGCCGACGACATCGCCGACGCGATGCTGCGGCTGGCGCGCAGCGACCGGCCCTGGGGCGGCGTCTACCACCTGGTCAGCCAGGGCGCGATCTACCTGCGCGACATGGTGCCGATGTTCCAGCGCCTGGGCCTGCCGCTCGAGCCGCTGGGGCTGCTGCCCTGGCTGGAGCGGGCGAGGCAGAGCCTGGTCGACAGCCAGGACCACTACCTGGCCACCGTGCTCTCGATCCTCAACCAGTACGACACGTCGATCACCCCGCCGACCCTGTCCTGCGACGCCACCCATGCGCGGATGGACGAGATCGGCGGCGCGATCCCGCCGGTCGGGCCGGAGCTGATCGAGTGCTATCTGCGCAACCTGAAGATCCTGGACTCGGTCGAGGCGGCCGAGGCCTGGGCGCCGGAGCCGACCCCCGTCGCCGCCGAGTGATTGCAGCAAGGCCGGGCGGCGGCAGCGCCGCCCGGCGGAAGGACCCAGCATGGCCCGTTACATCCTCGCCGCGACCGCCCTGCCCGGGCATGTCTCGCCGCTTCTCGCCATCGCCCAGCACCTCGTCCGCCAGGGCCATGAGGTCGTCTTCAACACCGCCAGCCTGTTCCGCGAGAAGGCGGAGGCGACCGGGGCGCGCTTCGTCCCCTTCCCCGGCGAGATCGACTTCGACTACCGCCGCATCAGCGAGCTGTTCCCGGACTATCACGAGGCGGAGCGCGGCCCGCTGAAGCTGATGCTGGGCCTGCGATACCTGTGCCGCACCATGCTGGGCCAGAAGGCCGGGCTGGACGGGATCCTGGCCGATTTCCCGGCCGACGCCATCCTGGTCGACACCGTCTTCGCCGGCACCGTGCCGATGCTGCTAGGCCCACGCGAGGCGCGGCCGCCGGTGATCACCATCGGCATCACCGCCCTGGCCGCCACCAGCGTCGACACGCCGTTCTTCGGCTCCGGCATGCCGCCGTCCACCACCTCCGAGGGGCGGGCCCGCAACATCGCCATGCATCGCAACATGCAGGCGCAATGCGCCGGCATGCAGCAGGAGTTCGACGAGACGCTGGCGTCGATCGGTTGCCCGCCGCTGCCGGAGTTCATGTTCGACGCCTTCGTCAGCCTGCCCGACCTGTACCTGCAGCTGACCGGAGAATCCTTCGAGTATCCGCGCAGCGACCTGCCGGAGACGGTGCGCTTCGTCGGCCCGCTGCTGGCGCCGCCGACCAGGAGCTTCACCCCGCCCGGCTGGTGGGGCGAGCTGGACGGCGGCAAGCCGGTGGTGGTGGCGACCCAGGGCACCTTCGCCAACGAGGATTTCGGCCAGCTGATCGGCCCGACCCTGACCGCGCTGAAGGACGAGGACATGCTGGTGGTCGCCACCACCGGCGGCCCGGCGGTCGAGGAGATCCCGGTGCCGATCCCGGCGAACACCCGCGCCACGCCGTTCGTGGCCTATGACCGGCTGTTGCCCAAGGTCGATGTGTTCGTCACCAATGGCGGCTATGGCTCGGTCAACCACGCCCTCAGCCTCGGCGTCCCGATCGTGGTGGCGGGCGACACCGAGGAGAAGCCGGAGATCGCGGCCCGCGTCGCCTGGACCGGGGCCGGGATCAATCTCGGCACCGGCCATCCGCGGCCGGAGCAGATCCGCAACGCGGTGCGCACCGTGCTGTCCGACCCGCGTTACCGGCGCCGGGCCCAGGCGGTGCAGGCCGATTTCGCGCGCCACGACGCCCGCCGGGAAATCGCCGCAATCCTGGACGATCTGGTCTCCGGCCAAGGGCAGCGCCGCGCCACGGCCTGAGCGAGAGGTTCCGCGATGAGAGTCATCCGTTCCCGCCGGCTCGGGTTCCTGGCCCTGGCGGTGGTCGGCCTTTCGGTGGTGGCCGGCGGCTGGCGAATCCTGGCCTCCGACCGCGTCGGGCCTGCGGGCGACCCCGCCGTCCCGGCCCCCGTCACCACCCTCGCCCGGGCCGAGATGCACGAGGTGGTCGAGACCCTGGCCGTGACCGGCACGCTGGCGGCGCGGGAGGAGGTGCTGGTCGGCGCCGAGGTCGACGGACTGCGCCTGGTCAGCTTCGACGTCGATGTCGGCGACCATGTCGTGGCCGGCCAGGTGCTGGCCCGGCTGGACCACGCCCAGCTGGACACCCAGCTGGCCCAGAGCGACGCCAACATCGCCAAGGCCGAGGCCGCAGCCCAGCAGGCGCAGGCCTCGATCGACGAGGCCGAGGCCTCCGCCATCCAGTCCCAGGCGTCGCTGGAGCGGACCCAGGCGCTGCGCGCCAACGGCAACGCCTCCGCCGAGCAGCTCCTGGCCCGGCAGACCGAGGTCAAGGTCGCCGAGTCCCGCATCGCCTCGGCCCGGGAGACCGCGCGCTCGGCCCTGGCCGACAAGGCGCTGGCCCAGGCGCAGCGGGACGATGTCGCGCTGCGCATCGCCCGGTCCGAGATCAAGGCGCCGGTCGCCGGCGTGGTGTCGGAGCGGCAGGCGCGGATCGGCGCCGTGGTCGGCATGTCGAGCGCGCCGCTGTTCCGGCTGATCCGCGACGGCGAGGTCGAGTTCCGCGCCGAGGTGACCGAGACCGGCATGCCGCGCGTCGCCATCGGCCAGCCGGTGGAGCTGCAGCTGACCGGCTTCGCCCGGCCGGTGCGCGGCACGGTGCGGCTGGTTGATCCGACGGTCGACCCCACCAGCCGCCTCGGCCGCGTCGCCGTCACCCTGCCGCCCGAGCCCGGGCTGCGCCCCGGCGTGTTCGCCGAGGGCACGATCGAGACCGGCCGCCGCAAGGCCCTGACCGTGCCGCTGTCCGCCGTGTTCTTCAGCGCCGACGGCGCCTATGTC
>NZ_JANX01000236.1 GCF_000767795.1 Inquilinus limosus MP06
GCGGCTGCGCACCAGCCGGTCGTCGGCCTGGTCGGCCAGCGCCGCCGCGGTCGGGATCGCGGCATAGCCGCGGGCCTCGGCGATCAGCGAGACGTAATAGCCGAAGGAGAGGGGCCGCTGGTCGCGGCACAGATTGACCACGGTGGTGCCGGGCGCCGTGCCCGGCGCCGGCAGGTGGCGACCGTCCAGCAGGTCGTCAGGGGCGACGATGCGGCATTGGGGGGGCAGGTCGTCGGCTAGCCCATCGGAGGCAAGCCCGTCGGGCTCGTCGGCGACGATCAGTGTGGTGGCCATGGGTCCATGCGTGATGTGGCAATGACCCTCAGCCTCCCGCCGCGCCGGATAAAGGCGCCATTCGGATTTGCGGCCGCCGCTGGAGGCAGCGGCTTTGGGACATCGGCCCGTGCAGCCTTCAGCGGCCGGGCGCGGTCTCGGCGGGAAACGCGGTGCCTGGCTGCCAGTCTCGGGCCAGGGTATCGGCCCTCATGGCCTGCTCCGCGGTCAGGCTTCCGGCCAGGGCGGCCAGATTCGTCCGGGCGGCGGCCGAACCGCGGGCCGCAGCCAGGCGGAACAGCATCCCGGCCAGGACAGGATCCTTCGGGACGGCCACACCGTCCCGGTGGAAGACGCCGAGGTTGTTCAGCCCGTCGGCATCGCCCTGCTCGGCCGCCTTGCGATACCAGACGACGGCTTGCGCGCCATCGACGGGCGTGCCGCCGAGCCCGGAGGAATACAGGTCGCCCATGGCGGTCTGTGCCGCCGCGTATCCCTGTTCGGCCGCCTTGCGGAACCACCTGGCCGCCTCGGCCTCGTTCTTCGCGACCCCGCGGCCGGCGATGTAGATGTGGCCGAGATCCGTCTGCGCCGGGGCATAGCCCTGAAGCGCGGCCCGGCGATACCAGGACAGGGCCTTGCCATCATCGCGAGCCACGCCGCGCCCGGTCGTGTACATGACCGCGAAGCGGTGCTGGGCGGCGACATTGCCCTGCTCCGCGGCTTTCCGGTACCAGGCCGCCGCCTCGCCATCGTCCTGGGCAACGCCGCGTCCGGAGGCGTACATGTCCCCGATATTGGACTGCGCCTCCGCCAGCCCCTGTTCGGCGGCGCGACGCAGCCAGGCGGCCGCCACCGCTTCGTCCCGGGGAAGCGAGCCGCGGCCCGCCAAATACATCAGGCCGATCATGTTCTGGGCCTTGGCGTGGCCCTGCTCCGCCGCCTTCAGATACCAGAGGGCGGCCTGCGCATCGTCCTGCGGCACGCCCTGGCCGGCGAAGTGGAGGCTCCCGAGAATGAACTGCGATCTGACGTCGCCTTGATCGGCAGCCTTGCGATACCACTGGATGGCCTGGCCTATATCGGCGGGCATGCCCAATCCGCCCAGATACAGGTCCGCCAGCGATGCCTGGGCTGCGGCCTCGCCCTGCTCGGCCAGGCGCCGCCATTCCTCGAATGCCTTGGCGTAGTCGCCTTGCTGATAAGCCGCATATCCATCCAGATACGCTGCCTCGACGGGTGCCGGCAGAGTGGTCACGGACAGCAGGGCCAGCAACGCGATCCGGCCGGCGTGACGAGTCGATTCGCGCATGTCCAGAGGCTGCCTGTCAGGAGATTGAGCCGATATCCTGTCGGAACAATCCGGACGGATTGCGGCGACATCGTGAAGCCGGGAGGCAGGCACGGCGCAGCAGCCGGACCGGCGCTGAGGTCCTGCCGCCGGCCGCGCCGCTCCTCATTGCGGGGAGGCATCGCCCCCGGCCGCGAAGACCTGCCCGGTGAAGCAGGTCGCGAGCCGGCCGAGCTCCGGGCCCAGCACGCGGTCCTCTTCCACCGGCGGCACCACATCGCGGACCGTCTCGACAAAGGCCCGCAGCGCCGGTGTCGGGTCGCGGCTGGTGACGTGCAGGGCCTGGGACGCGATCACCGCCAGCATCGCCAGCGCCGCGTCCAGGCAGCGGCCGGCGCGCTCCTCCTTCGCCCAGGCCAGGAAGGCCGGGGCGGCGACGTCGTCCTGGCCGGCGCCCGCGGCCTCGGTGCCCGGCAGAAAGGTGCGCTGGGCGGCCGCCTTGGCCTGCTCGAGATAGCCCGTCACGGCCATCGGGACGTAGCCCAGGCTGCCATGGCCGTCGCTGTCGCTGGGATCGCGCCCGACCATCAGCAGGTCGGGCAGGTGCGACACCCGGCCGGCCAGGAGCTTCGAGCTGTGGCGGTCGCACAAGAGGCACAGATCGGCCCAGATCGCCGCCAAATCGTCCAGCGCCGGCGCTGCCATGGCGTTGTGGTAGCCGCCGGTGCTGATGCAGCGGCCATTCGGATGGCCCGGGCCCGCCTCGTCCGGCGGGATATAGACCGGGTTGTCCGAAGCCGCGGCCAGCGACACCGTCGCCGCGCGCTCCGCCGCCGCCAGGGCGCCGATGCGCCTGGCCCAGCAGCCGCGGCACGATGCGTAGCTGACCGGCGCCTGTAGCCGCGTCGCCCGTCGCCAGCGCCGTCCAGCAGGGCGCGCAGGTTCCGCAGCGCCGCGGCGTCGTGCTCGTCACCCCACAGCGTGTCCAGCGCCGCGTCGTAATGCTCCAGCGGCGCCCGGAACGCCTCGATCGACAGGGCCAGCACGCTCTCCGCCAGCCGGATCCGGTTGCGCGCCGCCAGGGCCGAATCGGCGACCAGCGCCGCGGCGCAGGGCGACCCGTTGATCAGCGATCCGCGCTCCTTCACCTCGAGGTCGAAGCGGGCGCTGAGATCGGCGAACAGCGGGTACAGCGCCAGGATCTCGCCGGCCCCGCCCTGGCCGGAAGCGGGCACTGTGGGCAGCGGGCCGCCGTCCAGCATGGCGGCGACGGCCAGGGCGATGCGCGGCGTGGTGGCGGCGTGGCCCTCGAGGAAATTCGTCAGCCGCGCCAGCACGATGCCGCGCACCACACGTTCCGGCAGCGGGTCGCCGAAGGGCGTGGCGGCGGCGAAGGCCTTGATCCGAGCGTGGCGGTCGCGCTCCTCCGGCCGCAGGCGCCGGTCGGCCAGCTCGCCCATCGCCGTGGTCACGCCGTAGATGACGAGATCGGGGTCGGTGTCGATCAGCCGCAGGAAGGCGGCGCGGCACTCGGCGATCCGGGCCAGCGCCGCCTCGGTGACGCGCACGCCTTCGCCCCGCCAAGCGACGCGGCACACCGCGTCCAGGGTAATGTCGGTCCGCCTGGTCAGGTCCAAAGTCATCGCCATCCGCTCCCGTCTCGGGCGTGCGACGCGCCCGGTGCGGCAGCTTGGCAAAAGCAAAGGCCGGCGGCGATGGGATTCGCCGGCCGGCCTCAGGGTGCTTTCGGTTCTTTCCCGTCATTGCGAGGAGGCGAAGCCGACGAAGCAATCCAGGGGCCGTTTGGCGTGGCCCCTGGATTGCTTCGCTACGCCCGCAATGACGGTTTGGCGAGCCGTGGCTCGTCAGACCACCGAGCCGTGGCAGTGCTTGAACTTCTTGCCCGAGCCGCAGGGGCAGGGCGCGTTGCGCGGCGTGTCGGCCCATTCCGGGTTCAGCGCCAGGGCGGCGCTGGCCGCCGCCACCGCGCCGGCGGCGGTCGCCATCTCCGGCGCGGCCAGCGCCGGGTCCAGCCGGCCCTCATGCATCTCGCGCTGCATCATCGCCGCGCGCTGCTGGGCCTCGACATCCTCGGGCCGGTTCACGCGCAGCTCGACCTGGGCCAGCACCTGTGTGACGTTCTCGCGCAGCCCGGCCAGCATCTCCTCGAACAGGTTGAACGCCTCGGCCTGGTATTCGCGCAGCGGGTCGCGCTGGGCATAGGCGCGCAGATTGATGCCCTGGCGCAGATGGTCCAGCGTCAGCAGGTGGTCCTTCCAGCTCTGGTCCAGGATCTGCAGCAGCAGGCTCTTCTCCGCCATCTGCATCAGCTCGGGGCCGTAGGCCTCGACCTTCGCCGCCATCTTGGCCTCGACCGCCGTCTGGATCCGCTCCTCGATCTCGCGGTCGGCGATGCCCTCTTCCTTGGCCCAGTCCTGCACCGGCAGGTCCAGCCCAAAGATCCGCAGCCCCTCCTCGTGCAGCCCGTCGATGTTCCACTTCTCGGCGTAGCTGTTCTCGGGGATGGCGCGGGCGACCATGCCGGCCACCACCTCCTGCCGCATGTCGGCGACCATCGCGGTGGCGTCGTCCGCCTGCATGATCTCGCGCCGCTGCTCGTAGATCACCTTGCGCTGGTCGTTCATCACGTTGTCGAAGCGCAGCAGGTTCTTGCGGATGTCGAAGTTGCGCGCCTCGACCTTCTCCTGCGCCTTCTCCAGGGCCCGGTTGATCCAGGGGTGGATGATCGCCTCGCCCTCCTTCAGGCCGAAGCGGCGCAGGATGCCGTCCAGCCGCTCGGAGGCGAAGATGCGCATCAGGTCGTCTTCCAGCGACAGGAAGAACTTCGACCCGCCGGGGTCGCCCTGGCGGCCGGAGCGGCCGCGCAGCTGGTTGTCGATGCGGCGGCTCTCATGCCGCTCGGTGCCGACGACGTAGAGGCCGCCGGCCGCCAGCACGATCTCCTTGTTCCGCGCCACCTCGGCCCGGATCTCGGCCTCGCGCCGCTCACGCTCCGCCGGGTCGTCGATGCCGGCCAGCTCGAGCTGCACCCGCATCTCGACATTGCCGCCGAGCTGGATGTCGGTGCCGCGGCCGGCCATGTTGGTGGCGATGGTCACCGCGCCGGGCCGGCCGGCCTGGGCGACGATATAGGCTTCCTGCTCGTGGAAGCGGGCGTTCAGCACGTTGTGCGGGATCTTCTCCCGCTGCAGCAGCGCCGCCAGCGTCTCCGACTTCTCGATCGACACGGTGCCGACCAGCACCGGCTGCTGCCGGGCGTTGCACTCGCGGATCAGGGCGACGATGGCGTCGTATTTCTCGCGGACGGTGCGGTAGACCTCGTCGTCCTCGTCCTTGCGCTTGACCGGGACGTTGGTCGGGATCTCGACCACCTCGAGGTTGTAGATCTCGCCGAACTCGGCGGCCTCGGTCTGCGCCGTACCGGTCATGCCGGCCAGCTTCGGATAGAGGCGGAAGTAGTTCTGGAAGGTGATCGAGGCGAGGGTCTGGTTCTCGCGCTGGATCTCCACCCGCTCCTTGGCCTCGATGGCCTGGTGCAGGCCCTCGGAATACCTGCGGCCTTCCATCATGCGGCCGGTGAATTCGTCGATGATGACGACCTTGCCGTCCTTGACGATGTAGTCCCGGTCCAGCTGGAACATCACATGGGCGCGCAGCGCCTGGTTGACGTGGTGCACGACGTTCACGTTGTGGATGTCGTACAGATTGTCGCCCTGCAGCAGCCCGTTCTCGATCAGCAGCCGCTCGATCTTCTCCTGGCCGGCCTCGGTCAGGGCGACGGTCTTCTGCTTCTCGTCGTGTTCGTAGTCCTCGACCGCGACCAGGCTCGGGATCAGCCGGTCGACGCGCATGTACATCTCCGACGAATCCTGCGCCGGGCCGGAGATGATCAGCGGCGTCCGCGCCTCGTCGATCAGGATCGAGTCGACCTCGTCGACGATGGCGAAGTTGAACGGCCGCTGGACCATGTCCTCCAGCCGGAACTTCATGTTGTCGCGCAGGTAGTCGAAGCCGAACTCGTTGTTGGTGCCGTAGGTGATGTCCGCGCCATAGGCCGCCCGGCGCTCGTCATCGTCCAGCCCGTGGACGATGCAGCCGACCGACAGGCCGAGGAAGTTGTAGACCCGCCCCATCCAGCCGCTGTCGCGCTGGGCCAGGTAGTCGTTGACGGTGACGACGTGGACGCCCTTGCCGGCCAGCGCGTTCAGGTAGACCGCGAGGGTGGCGACGAGGGTCTTGCCTTCGCCGGTCTTCATCTCGGCGATCTTGCCCTGGTGCAGCACCAGGCCGCCGACCAGCTGCACGTCGTAGTGCCGCTGGCCCAGCACCCGCCGGGCCGCCTCGCGCACCGTGGCGAAGGCTTCGGGCAGCAGGTCGTCGAGCGACTCGCCTTTGTCCAGCCTTTCGCGGAACTCCTGCGTCTTGGCCTGAAGCTGGGCGTCGCTCAGCGCCTGGAACTGGGGCTCCAGGGCGTTGGTCTTGACCACCGGGCCGGTGATCAGCCCCTTGACGAACCGGTCGTTGGACGAACCGAACAGCTTTCGGGCAAGCGCACCGAACATCGAAACCTCGACTTGGCGGGAGAGCACGCAGCCGCACTCCCCCAGGAAATTGGGGCCGCGCCAGCCGGCTTTCAACGCAGAACCGCAGCGGAATGCCGGCGCTGCCGTCGAAAGCGCCCGGACCCGCGGGCGCGGCACCATAGCGGATGGACCCCGCCCTGCCAATGGCCGGCCGGACGGAGGCGGGGGCGGGACAGTCCCGCCGCCACGCTCCGGTCCGCCCGCCGCCTAGCTCGCCGGGTCGGCGACGATGGCGCTGCCCTTCAGGACCACCGGGCGGGTGGTCTCGCCGGTGATGCCGAAATCGCTGTCGTTGATCATCAGCAGCGACCCGTCGCCGGTCAGGGCCAGGCCCTCGATCTTGACCGGAACCTCCGGGCGGTCGGCGCTGTCGAAGCGCAGCGTCTTGGTCACCGGCACGACCTTGGCGGCCGCGAGGTCCTTGCTCGCCTCCAGGCTCGGCGAGGTCTTCGCGTCGTCCCAGGCGGTGCCGTGGATGTCGGTGGCCCCGGCCAGCGAGATCTCATACAGCTTGGTGGTGCCGTCGGTGCGCTCCAGCACCAGGAAGCGGTCGGCGCCCAGCCCCATCATCTCGCTGATGCGCGGATCGCTCTGCTTCTTCGACGGGTCCAGCCGGAAGCTCTGCGGATCGTCGAGGGTGTAGACATACTCGCCGGTGACGGCGAGCGTCGCCGGGTCGAAGGTCCACAGCCGGGCGTTCTTCGAGCCCCGGTAGGTGTCGGCGTCGGGGTTGGCCAGCGGGTTCTGGATGATGGTGGCCAGGCGCTTGCCGTCCGGGGTGATCGCCAGCGATTCCAGGCCGCGATTGAGGAAGCGCTTGGCCAGGATCGCCGGCAGGCCGCCATCGACCGGGTAATGCGCGGCCTTGAAGTCGTCCTCGGTGCCCTGCGGCACGATGCGGCGCAGGATCTTGCCGTCGGCCGCGACATGCAGCAGCGACGGGCCGTTCTCCTCCGACACCCAGAAGGTGCCGTCGGCCATCGGCACGATCGATTCGGCGTCGACCGCGTCCGCGCTCTGCTCCAGCTTCTTGCCCGACAGGTCGAGCGGCTGCTCGGTCGAGGCGTGGGTCAGCGGGTTCAAGAGGCCGGTGACCGGCTTGCCCTGGCCGTCGCGCAGCGGCAGCACGGTGTCGACGGTAAAGGTCTTGTCGTCCTTCAGCGTGATCCGGTAGATCGACGGCGAATAGTCCGGCTGCGGATAGATGCGGCCGCCCTTGACGTCGCCGCAGATGGTCTTGCCGTCGATGCCGAACACGTCCTCGACATCGCCGCAGGTGAAGTTGGCGCCGCGGTCGGAGATGGTCCAGAAGGTCATCGCCGGATCGGTGGCGCGGCGGCCGGCGCCGCTGCCGATGCCGACATTCAGCTGCCGGGTCTTGCCGCTCGGCACCGACATGCTGCCGAGATCCAGCTTCGGGTCGGTGCTGCTGTAGACGGTGATGGTCTCGGCCGCCAGCGCGGCCGGAGCCGCCGTGACGAATAGAGCCAGCGCCGCGGCGAAGGGACGGAATCCCATGAACCCCTCCTTAAATCTTTGTCACCCGGGCCCGGCAGCGCCGGCGGCGGGGCCGGCCCGGACCCCGCGATCCTTCTAGGATTTGCCGCGTGTCGGGCCGGTGAAGCTCTTGTGAAGCTTTGATGACGGCGGCTTCCGGTCCGCTTGTGCGGTGTTTCGGCCTGTGCTTTACCTTGGCGCCACGTCGCGCGGTTGGCGCCGTCGCGATCCCATGACCGGATGCCGGCCCTCTCCGGCCGGGGCGCCACTCGTCCCACAGGATCTGAAAGGACGCGTTTGATGTCTTCCCTCGCCCTCCGCCTGCTCGCCGGCGCGGCCGCCTTCACGCTCCTGGCCGGTCCGGTCCTGGCCCAGGACGCTGCCAAGCCGGCCGAGACCCCGGCGGCTCCGGCCGCGGCCGCTCCCGCCGCCGCCGACCAGGCCGGCAAGCCGGACGATCCGGTCGCGGCCACGGTCAACGGCCAGCCGATCCTGCGCTCCGAGGTGCTGGAGGCGATCAACAGCCTGCCGCAGCAATACCGGCAGATGCCGGTCGAGATGCTGGTGCCTTTGATGGCCGAGCAGGTGGCGACCGCCCGGCTGGTGGCGCAGAAGGGCATCGATGCCGGGCTGCAGAACGACCCGGAGGTGAAGGAGCGCCTGCAGACCGCCGAGCGCCGCATCATTCAGGACGTCTGGCTGCAGCGCCAGATTAAGGCCAAGGTGACTGATCAGGCGATCCAGGATGCCTACAAGAAGTACCTCGCCGACAACCCGCCGCAGGACCAGGTCAAGGCCCGCCACATCCTGGTCGACAGCGAGGACAAGGCCAAGGACCTGATCAAGAAGCTGGAGGGCGGCGCCAAGTTCGACGAGCTGGCCAACGCCAACACCACCGACCCCTCGGGCAAGGATTCCGGCGGCGATCTCGGCTGGTTCGCCAAGGACCAGATGGTGCCGGAATTCGCCGACGCCGCGTTCAAGCTGGAGAAGGGCAAGTTCACCACCGCCCCGGTGAAGACCCAGTTCGGCTGGCACGTCATCCTGGTCGAGGACAAGCGCACCCTGCCGCAGCCGAGCCTCGACGAGGTCAAGCCGCAGCTGGAGGAGCAGCTGTCCCAGGCGCTGGTGCCGCAGATCATCGCCGAGGTGAAGCAGGGCGCCCAGATCGTGGTGATGGGCCAGGACGGCAAGCCGCTGCCCCCGCCCAGCACCGAGGCCCC
>NZ_JANX01000237.1 GCF_000767795.1 Inquilinus limosus MP06
CGCGGGTCGCGCGGCGTCGGCAGGCGCAGCGGCTCTTCCGGCGCGCCGCGCAGCTCGTCCAGCAGCACCGCCAGCAGCCGGTCCCGGCGGCCGGGATCCTCCGGCTCCGATCTCGGTGATCCGGCCCAGCAGCGCCAGGGCCAGCGGCGGCGGCCGCAGCACCGCCGGCCACGACGGCAGACCGAGCGCATCGAGATAGAAGCTGGTGCCGGCCACCGGTCCCAGCGTCAGCACGCCATGCGGCACGCCCGCCGGCATCCAGCACAGCCGCCCGGACGGCATGATCCAGTCGCCGGCGCCGCTGCGGATCAGGGCCAGGCCGTGGTCGAGGGCGAAGAGCTGGCCGCGGTCATGGGCGTGGATCGGCCCGTCGAAACGGCCGTCATGGCGGAAGCGGCGGATCTCCATCGACGCGGGTTGGCCAGAATGAGCAATTATGGGGTCAATTCCCGTTAGCACGCCGCACGGCGCCCAGCTAGGGTCCGGGCCTGATCCTGAACCGAGGCCACCCATGACGCCCCTGCCGCCCGGCCCGCTGCACCGATCGCTCGCCCGGCTCGAAGGCGCGTGGGAGGGCGATGAGGAGGTGTTCCCCAACCCCTGGGGGCCGAGCGGGCCGGCGCGCGGCCGCTGGGATTTCCGCCTCGACCGGGCCGGCCTGGCACTGATCCATGACTTCAGCGAGGAGCGGGCGGGCGGATACCGCTTCGACGCGCATGGCGTGCTGACCGTCGATCCTGCGGCGCAGGAGATCGTCTGGTTCTGGTTCGACAGCTATGGCTGGCCGCCTCTGGCCCCGTCGCGCGGAGCCTGGGACGGCGACCGGCTGATGCTGGAAAAGAGCACCCCGCGCGGCATCGGCCGGTCGGTCTTCACCCTCGGGGTCGACCGCTTCATCCATGAGATCGAGAGCCGCCCGAGCGGACAGGACGGCTTCATCCCGATCATGCGCGGCGTGTTCCACCGGCGAGGCTGAGGCCGGCCGGCACCGGGTCGGCGAAGACGAAGGGCCGGACCAGCAGCCGGCGCTTCCAGTGCAAGAGGCCGAGCCCGCCCTGCTCCAGCGCGCCATAGAGGACGAAGCGCACGCCCCGCACCCGCGGATCCTCGCGGCGCAGCAGCCAGCGCACGATCTCGACGAACAGCAGCTTCATCGCGCCGGAGGACAGGTGGTCGGCATGGCCGAGGAAGCTGACGATGCGGATGATGTTGCCGATCCGGCGCAGCACGATGGTGCCGACCAGCCGCTCCCGCCCGTTGTCGTCGACAAACACGCCCCAGTCGACCGCCCAATGCTCCGGGCACGGCGCATCGAGCCAGGGATCGCCCTTCACGCCGCTGCCGCGGCCGAAGCGCTGGGCGAAGGCCTGCGGCACCGGCCCGCCGGAGCGGAACAGCTTCGACGCCTCGATGTCGCGCATGTCGTCGCCCTGGCCGAAGCGGTCGAAGATCCGGCAGCGATAGCCCGCCTTCGCGGCCTTGCGCGTCTCGCGCAGGATGTAGCCGAAGGACTGGCCGCGGATCGCCTTCTCATAGGCTTCGGCATCGGTGAAACCATCGAGATCCAGCAGGCAGGGCGTGCCCTGCCACAGCCGGGCCAGCCCGTCCGGCCCGCGCCGCGTGTATTTCGCCAGATAGTCGCGATGCGCCGACACCATGTGCCGGCAGAGGACGCCGCCGCCGCAACGCTCGGTCTCCAGCCGCAGCGCCGCTTCCGGCAGGTCGGCGGCGCGCAGGCCCCAGACGCGCAGGCGCTGCTCCTTGCGCAGCCGGAACAGCACCGGCTCGACTCCGCCCAGATAGGCCCGCATCGCGATGCTGGAGATAGAGATCGCCATGGAATCTCACTCCGAATTCTTTCGGTTCGGCGCGATTATGACGAATCCTGTGATCCACGATCAATGCACCCGATGCGAAATCTTCAAAGAATCGAATCCGATTTTATGATAATTCGATGTAAACTGAATGAATGCTGTGAACCGACCCTTTCAGCCGGGCTGTTCCGCCGCCGCCCGATCTCTGGCACGGTGTGCGGGCCGGGGCGTGCCAGCGGAGGTCGGATCATGACGCTCGACGACTATCTTCTCTTCCTGCCCGCCTGCTTCGCGCTGAACATGGCGTTCGGCCCGAACAACCTGTTGTCGCTGTCGAACGGCGCCCGCGACGGCACGCTGCGCGCGGTGGCCGCCGCGTCTGGCCGGCTGGTCGCCTTCGCCATCATGATCGCGATCGCCGGGCTCGGCCTCGGCACGCTGCTCACCGCCTCGGAGATCGCCTTCACGGTGGTGAAATGGCTGGGCGCCGCCTATCTGATCTGGCTCGGCATCAGGCTGCTGCGCGCCGACACGCCGGCGCCGCAGCGGATGGCGGCCACGGGACGGCAGCCGCTCAGCGCCCTGATCCGGCAGGAATTCTGGGTCGCGGCGGGCAATCCGAAGGCGATCCTGATCTTCACCGCCTTCTTCCCGCAATTCGTCGTGCCGCAGGACTATGCCGCCAGCTTCACCCTGCTCGGCGCCAGCTTCCTGGCGCTGGAGGTCGTGGCGATCACCATCTACGCCCTGATCGGCGCCCGCCTCGGCCGGTACTTCCGCACCGCCCGGCCGCTCCGCTGGTTCAACCGGATCTCCGGCGGCCTGATGATCGGCTTCGGCCTGCTGCTCGCCGCCGCCCGCCGGCCGACGGCATAGCAGTCCATTACCCCAGGAATTCCTCGACCGCCGCGGTGAAGCCGTCCGCCTGCTCAAGATTGGCGATATGGGCGGCGTCAAGGGTCAGGAAGCGTGCGCCCGGGATTGCGGCCACGATCTCCTGCCCCCGCTCCGGCGGCGTGCCCTGGTCCTGGCGGCCCGACAGCACCAGCGTCGGCGCCCGGATCCGGCCGATCGCATCACGCTGGTCCATGTCGCGGATCGCGGCGCAGGTGGCGGCATAGCCCTCCGGCGACGTCGCCAGCAGCTTGCGGCGGATGCCGTCGACCGTCTCCGGCGCCCGTTCGCGGAAGCCCGGGCTGAACCAGCGCCCGATCACGCCGTCGACCAGAGCAGCCATGCCATCGCGCCGCACCGCCTCGATCCGCGGGTCCCAGAGCGCGGCGCCGCCGGCATAGGCGGTGGTGCAACTGGGCACCAGCCGGCCGACCTGGTCCGGTGCGTGGATCCCGAGCCACAGCGCCACCATGCCACCCAGCGAAAGGCCGACAACATCGGCGCAGGCGATATCGAGGGCATCGAGCAGCCCAACCGCGTCACGCCCTAGCCGGTCGAGGCTGTACGGCCCGGCCGGCGTGTCGCTGCCGCCATGGCCGCGATGGTCGTAGCGCAGCACCCGGAAGCGCCGGGCGAGCCGCTCCACCTGCGGCTCCCACATATCGAGGTCGACGCCGAGCGCATGCGACAGCAGCAGCGGCGGCCCGTCCTCGGGCCCGTCCAGCCGATAGTGCAGCCGGCATCCGTCGATGGTGGCATAAGGCATGGTCGCTCTCCGGGGCGGTCGATCGGTCAGGCTCGAAGCGCCCGACTCATCGCGGCGCGGTGCCGCGCGACGCAGTGTGGCCGGATGGGCTATGGAAGTCGATGGCGCCGCCGGAGATGCGGCCGAAGCGCGACGAGAGGAAGATGACCGACCACCGCCAGCAGGCCCCTGCAGCCGCGCGCAACCGCGATCCGATCCTCGCCGTGCTGCGCGGCGTGCTGCCCGCGGCCGGCACGGTGCTGGAGATCGCCAGCGGCTCGGGCGAGCACGGCGTACATTTCGCGCGGGCGCTGCCAGGGCTGGTCTTCCAGCCGTCCGACCCGAATCCGGAGGCGCGGCTCAGCATCGCGGCCTGGGCGGCGGACAGCGGCCTGGCCAATCTGCGTCCGCCGCTGGCGCTCGATGCGGCCTCGCCCTCCTGGCCGGTGACGGCGGCGGACGCGGTGCTGTGCATTAACATGATCCACATCTCGCCCTGGGCCTCGACCGAGGGGCTGATGCGCGGCGCCGCTGCCATCCTGCCGCCGGGCGGACCGCTCTATCTCTACGGTCCCTATCGCCGGGCCGGCGTGGCGACCGCGCCGAGCAACGAGGCCTTCGACCTCGACCTGCGGCAGCGCAACCCGGCCTGGGGCCTGCGGGAGCTGGAAGCCGTCGCCGCCCTCGCCGCCGCGGCCGGCTTCTCCGGCCCCGAGGTCACCGAGATGCCGGCCAGCAATCTGAGCGTCGTGTTCCGCCGGCTTTGACCGGCGCTTTGGAGGATCGGAACAGTCGATACCTGCAGGGAGGGGGCCGGTTGACTATAGGGGAGCGATGTCCAGGCGGGCTCTGACGAGCCTGTATGTCACGCTCCACTCGGCATGTGGTTCGTATCTGGACCATATGACCGAGAGCGTGATGCCGCCGGCATCCCAGTCGATCCCGTATATCTCACCATCTTCTGATTCTGCCGTCATCGCAGGGACCGGGACGCCATCCCGCAGGACTTCTCGGCAATGTCGGATCGAGATGCGCGACGGCGGGCACATCTCCACCGAGGACAGGGCAAATTCCTCGACCTCGATGTGAACCGTATCGCCCTCTGAAAACAGGCGGGCGATCGGCGCGTCGTGGAAGACCCCGGGGTCGATCATCGAAGGACTCCGTTACGCCTCCACCCGCCAGCCCGGCACCGTCTTGCCGCGGAAGACATGCACGTCGCCGCCGCCGGGGACCGCCAGCCGCTCCGGCAGATCCTCGACGCCCCGGACCAGGGTGACGGTCTCCTCGTTCACCGGCAGGCCGTAGAAAGCCGGGCCGTTCAGGGAGGAGAAGGCCTCGAACCGGTCCAGCGCCCCCTCCTCCTCGAACACCTGGGCGTAGCAGGCGACCGCCACCCGGGCGTTGAACACGCCGGCGCAGCCGCAGGCGGCCTCCTTCGCATGCACCGGATGCGGCGCGGAATCGGTGCCCAGGAAGAAGCGCGGATCGCCGGATGTGGCGGCCTTGCGAAGGGCCAGGCGGTGATTCTCCCGCTTCACCACCGGGAGGCAGTAATAGTGCGGCCGCACCCCGCCGACCAGCAGGTCGTTGCGGTTCAGCACCAGGTGCTGCGGCGTGATCGTGGCGCCGACCCGGCCGTCGCCCTGGTCGAGCACGAAGTCGACCCCGTCCTGGGTGGTGACGTGCTCCATGACGATCCGCAGCTCCGGGAAATCGGCCCGGATCGGCTGCAGGTGACGCTCGATGAACACCGCCTCGCGGTCGAAGATGTCGATCTCCGGATCCACCACCTCGCCATGCACCAGGAGCGGCAGGCCGATCGCCTGCATCCGTTCCAGCACCGGGCGGACCTTGGCGAGGTCGCGCACCCCGCCATGCGAGTTGGTGGTGGCGCCGGCCGGGTACAGCTTCACCGCGGTCAGCACGCCCTCGTCCCGGCCGCGGGCGAGGTCGTCGGGGTCGGTGCCCTCGGTCAGATAGGCGGTCATCAGCGGGGTGAAGCGCGCCCCTTCCGGTAGCGCCGCCAGGATGCGGTCGCGATAGGCGCGGGCATCGGCGGTGGTCACCACCGGCGGCGTCAGGTTCGGCATGACGATGGCTCGGGCGAAATGCGCCGTACTGTGCGGCAGCACCGCGCGCAGCATGGCGCCGTCGCGCAGATGCAGGTGCCAGTCGTCGGGGCGGCGGATCGTCAGGCTGTCGGTCATCGCGGGGTGTCCTGCTGCGGCCGGCGGATCATGGCCATGCGGTAGAAATACCGCAAGCTCGCTTGCCGGATGGCTGCCCCGGCCCTAAGACACCCTCAGCCTGCATTTCTCACACCTCTTGCATCCTGCGTCGCCTTGCGGCGAGTCGGATGCGGGGGCGGGCCGCGAAGAGCGTATCGGCAATACGGTCGAGCGGCCCGCACCCGCAGGCGGCCGCCGCAAGGCGACCCTTCGGGCCGGTTGAACATGCCGACCGGGGGCGTCGAACGGCTTGCGCGATGCGCTGCATCGCGCTGCGCCGCTCTCCTGCCCGGTCGGCATGTTCAACCGGCGCAGGACGCAAGGGGTGTGAGAAATGCAGGCTTAACCGCCGGAGCCCGCCATGATCCTCTCGACCAGCTTCCCCGACCGCAAGACCATCGCCCGCCTGACCGCCCAGGCCTATCTCGAGGCCGGCGCGGTCAGCTTCAACGCCGAGACGCCCTACAAGTTCACATCGGGCTGGGCCAGCCCGGTCTACACCGACACCCGGCGGCTGATCTCCTTCCCCCGCATCCGCGGCGTGCTGATGGACTTCGCCACCTCGGTGATCCTGAGCGAGATCGGCTTCGAGAAGATCGACGCGGTGGCGGGCGGCGAGACCGCCGGCATCTCCTATGCCGCCTGGATCGCCGACCGGCTGGCCCTGCCGATGCAGTATGTCCGCAAGAAGCCGAAGGGCTTCGGCCGCAACGCCCAGATCGAGGGCGTGCTGACCGAGGACCAGCGGGTGCTGCTGGTCGAGGACCTGAACACCGACGGCCGCAGCAAGGCCAAGTTCTGCCAGGCGCTGCGCGACGCCGGCGCGGTGGTCGAGCACGTCTTCGTCGTCTTCAACTACGGCATCTTCAAGGACACGCCGAAGTTCTTCGAGTCGATCGGGGTCGAGTTGCACGCCCTGGCCACCTGGTGGGACGTGCTGGAGGTCTGCAAGGCCGGCAACCATTTCGACCCGAAGACGCTGGGCGAGGTCGAGAAGTTCCTGCACGACCCGGTCTCCTGGTCCGCCGCGCATGGCGGCATCGACAAGATGCCCACCGATTGAGGGGCCGGCTCTCCCCCTCACCCTCCCGGCCCAAGCGGGCCGGGCCCCTCCCTCTCCCCGAGGAGAGGGGATTTTCACCTCTCCTCGGGGAGAGGTCGAAATCGCGCAGCGATTTCGGGTGAGGGGGTGGCTCCGGCCGATGGCGGCCGGGCGCCCCGTTCCCACAGATGAGCCATGACCGATCGGCGCGAGACGCGCGCGCCGAAGCGGGAGGAAGCTGGCGCCAGGCGACGGGGGCGAGTGGAAGGGGCGCGGCCCGCCGCAGCCACGGCACAGAGGCCCGACATGCAGGGATGGACCGCCCAGCAGCGGAGCGTCGTGATCGCCAGCTTCCTCGGCTGGACCCTCGATGCCTTCGACTTCTTCCTTCTCGTCTTCATTCTGACCGACATTTCCCAGGAGTTCGGCACCGGGGCCGAGGCAACCTCCTGGCTGGTCACGCTGACCCTGGCGATGCGGCCGGTCGGCGCCTTCCTGTTCGGCCGCGCCGCAGACCGCTTCGGCCGCCGGCCGACGCTGATGGTCGACGTGCTGGCCTATTCGCTGCTGGAATTCGCCTCCGGCTTCGCCCCGACCTTCACCGTACTGCTGATCCTGCGCATGCTGTACGGCATCGCCATGGGCGGCGAATGGGGCGTCGGCGCCTCGCTGACCATGGAGACCGTGCCGGTGCACGCGCGCGGCTTCGTCTCCGGCCTGCTGCAGGCGGGATATCCCACCGGCTACCTGCTGGCCTCGATCGTCTACGGCCTGTTCTTCGATTCGATCGGCTGGCGCGGCATGTTCGTGATCGGTGTGCTGCCGGCGCTGCTGGTCCTGTTCATCCGCCGCAGCGTGCCGGAATCCCCGTCCTGGACCGAAACCAGGGCAACACGCGAGGGCATCTCGCTGGGCGACACGCTGCGCCGGCACTGGCGGCTGGGCCTCTACGCCATCCTGCTGATGACCGCCTTCAACTTCTTCAGCCACGGCACCCAGGACATCTACCCGACCTTCCTCAAGGTCCAGCACGGCATGGGCCCGCATGAGGTCAGCCTGATCGCCATCGTCTACAACATCGGCGCCATCCTCGGCGGCCTGGTCTGCGGCTCGCTGTCCGAGCGCTTCGGCCGCCGCCGGGTGATCATCGTCGCGGCGCTGCTGGCCCTGCCGGCGCTGCCGCTCTGGGCCTTCTCCACTGGCCCGGTGCTGCTGGCCGCCGGCGCCTTTGTCATGCAGGTCGCGGTGCAGGGCGCCTGGGGGGTGATCCCGGCGCATCTGAACGAACTGTCGCCGGAGGAGGCGCGCGGCACCTTCCCCGGCTTCGTCTACCAGACCGGCAACCTGCTGGCGGCGATCAACCTGACCCTGCAGACCCATATCGCCGTCGGCAACGGCAACGACTACGCCCTGGCCATGGCCTGGGTGACCGGGGTGGTGGCGGTGGTGATCGCGCTGCTGATCGCCTTCGGGCCGGAGAAGCGCGGCGTCGCCTTCGGCATGGCGCGGCTGCGGTCCGAGCTGTCGTCCAGCCCCGCGCCCGGGGAGTAGCGGTGTTGCCGGACGAGGCCGGGCGGCCGTGCTATAACACGCCGCCACCCCGCCGGGCCCCATCGTGATGCTCCGCCATGCCGGATGAGCTGCAGCTCCTGGACCTGATCGGCCAGATCTACGATGCCGCCATCGGCGACGAGGACTGGACCCGAGTTCTCGACGGCCTGTCCCGTCTGCTCGGCGGCCACGCGGCGGTGCTGCAGCGCCCCCACGCGCCGGGCCAAAGGGTGCAGGCGCTGGTGAGCGGCATCGACGCCTCCTATGTCGAGCTGTATGGCGCCCGCTATCACAGCCTGCTGCCGATCGGGTCCTGGCTGCCGCGTATGCCCGGCGGGTCCGTCTTCGTCGACCGCATGCTGCTGCCGGACCGGGAGTATGTCCGGACCGAGTTCTACACCGATTTCCTGACGCCGCAGGACCAGCACGCCAGCCTGTCCTGGCTCGCCCGCGGCCGGGCCGGCAGCCGGGCCACCCCCGCGCTCGTCTCGATCTGGCGGTCGCGGCGGCAGCCGGAATGGGAGCCGGCGCAGCTCCGCCTGCTGCACCGCCTCGCCCCGCATCTCGAGCAGGCGCTGGAGATCGAACGCCGGCTCAGCGCCG
>NZ_JANX01000238.1 GCF_000767795.1 Inquilinus limosus MP06
AACGCCGCCGCGGTGGCGCGGCGGCGCGCGGCCTGGCCGGGGACAGCGATATCCGGCATCATCCCCGCCGGCGAGCGCTGGCCGGACGGCGGCTTGCGGCCGGCGATCGAGGACATGATCGGCGCCGGCGCCGTCATCGACGCGCTGGGCCTGCCCTGCTCGCCCGAGGCGCAGGTGATGCGGGATGCCTGCCGCACGGCCGGCGCCGACATCCCACGGCTGATCCGCGAGTCGGTGTCCGGCCGCGAGCTCACCGAGGGCGGCTTCCCACGCGATGTCGAGTTGGCGCTGGAGCGGGAGGCCAGCGCCACGGCACCGCTGCTGGCCGAGGGCGCATACCGGGCCGGCTGAGCCGTTGCCAGGGGGGACGGGACGCCGCTTGAATCAGCCAGCGGCCCACATCCGAAGACTCCAGGAGGACGGCCCATGGACCTCGCCGACCGTTGGGAAGCCCAAGCCCGCCAGTGGATCCGATGGGCCCGGCAGCCCGGCCACGACAGCTATTGGCTGCATCACCGCGACCAGTTCCTGCAGCTGCTGCCCTCGCCCGGCCGCCTGACCGTGGATATCGGCTGCGGTGAGGGTCGCCTGACCCGCCACCTGAAAGGGCTGGGGCACCGGATCACCGGCATCGACGCCTCGCCGACCCTGGTCGCCGCGGCCCGCGAGGCCGATCCGGCAATGGATGTCCGGCTGGCCGACGCCACCGCTCTGCCGCTGGAGGATGCCTGTGCCGACCTCGCCGTTGCCTTCATGTCGCTGCACGACATCGACCCGATGCCGGAGGTGGTGCGGGAGATCGCCCGGGTGCTGGAGCCTGGCGGCAGGCTGTGCCTGGCGATCGTCCATCCGATCAACTCGGCCGGGCGATTCGAATGCAAGGCGGCCGACGCTCCCTTTGTCATCGCCGGCGACTATCTGCGCCCGTTCCCCTACAGCGACACGGTCGGGCGCGACGGGCTGGCGATGACCTTCCACGGCCAACATCGGCCGCTGGAAGCCTATGCCGCGGCGCTGACCGATGCCGGGCTCCTGATCGAGGCGCTGCGCGAGCCGGCCGTTCCGGACCATGCGATCAGGTCTGAGGCCGGCCGCCGCTGGCAGCGCCTGCCGCTGTTCCTGCACATCCGCGCCCGCCGGCCCTGAGAGGCCCCGACAGGGTCTTCCTATGGCCAAGTTTACCTCATGGCTCGGGGAAGTATTCCTCGTCTGGCGGGGGCCATCGCTTGCGCCTATCCAGGGGGCAGGCGGCGCGCACGGCGCCGCGCCGGTCGGGGGCGCCGCCCTGCCGACGGACCCCAGCCATGGAGACAGGATGAGCCCGGTATCGCGCCGGCGGGCGCTGGCCCGCACCCTGCTTGCCGCCCCCGTTTTCGCCGGCCTCGCGGCGCTGCTGCTCGGCGCCGCGCCCGACCCGGCGGACGCCCCGATCGCCCGGATCGTCGACGACGCGATCCGGCCGGTGATGGCGCGGAACGACGTCCCCGGCATCGCCGTGGCGGTCACGGCCGGCGGCCGGCACCACTTCTTCAGCTACGGCGTGGCGTCGAAGGAGAGCGGGCAGGCCGTCACCGAGGACACGCTGTTCGAACTCGGCTCGGTCAGCAAGACCTTCACCGCGACCCTCGGTGCCACGGCGCAGCTGCAGGGCGCCCTGGCGCTGTCCGACGCCGCCAGCCGGCACATGCCGGAGCTGGCCGGCAGCCGCTTCGACCGGATCAGCCTGCTCGACCTCGCCACCTACACCGCGGGCGGGCTGCCCCTGCAGTTCCCGGACGAGGTCACCGACGACGCCGGGATGATCGCCTGGTATCGCGGCTGGCGGCCGGACTGGGCGCCCGGCACCCGGCGTCTCTACTCAAACCCCAGCATCGGCCTGTTCGGCCATCTCGCCGCCCTCAGCCTGGGCCGGCCCTTCGACGAGCTGATGCAGCAGCGCATCTTCCCGGCGCTGGGCCTGAGCCACACCTTCATCCGGGTGCCGCCGGAGCGGATGCCCGCCTATGCCTGGGGATACAACAAGACCGGGAAGCCGGTGCGGGTGAACCCGGGGCCGCTGGATGCCGAGGCCTATGGCGTGAAGTCGACCGCGGCCGACATGATCCGCTTCGTCGACGCCAATATCGACGGCGCCGGGCTGGACGACTCCACCCGCCGCGCCATCGCCGCCACCCATGCCGGCTATGACCGGGTCGGCGACATGACCCAGGGGCTGGGCTGGGAGATGTATGCCTGGCCGGTCGCGCTGGACCGGCTGCTGGCCGGCAATTCCCCGGAGATGAGCTCCAAGCCCAACCCGGTCGACCGGCTGGACCCGCCCCTGCCGCCGCAGGACGACGTGCTGCTCAACAAGACCGGCTCGACCAACGGCTTCGGCGCCTACGTCGCCTTCGTCCCGTCGCGCCGCATCGGCGTGGTGATCCTGGCGAACCGGAACTACCCGATCGCGGACCGGGTTACCGCAGCATACCGGATCCTGACGGCGCTGGGCGGCACGACCGGGACGGAGTGAATGAGCTCTGGCCACGCCAGAGCTTGATGTCGAGCGTCTGCGGCGTGGCCTCTCCCGCTTGGCGGCAGCTTTTCGGGCTGCCAAGTCGTCATTGCGAGCGTAGCGAAGCAATCCATGCAGCCGCTCGAGCGGGCCGATGGATTGCTTCGTCGGCTTCGCCTCCTCGCAATGACGGCGAAGAGGCGGGTGTTACGGAAAGGTCTCGCCTGCGGGAGAGGCAACGTCTTGAATTCGTTCTGCTCCAGCTCCGGAAACGAAAGCCCCCGCCGCGTGCGGGACGCGGCGGGGGTCTCCGATTGATCCGACCGCTGCTACTTCCGCGCCTCGACCGTCAGGGCGCCGAAGCCACCGCGGGCGTTGTATTGCGGCCGGTACATGTCCTCGACATAGGGGGCCGGCAGGGCGAAGCGGCCCGGGGTCACGGCGCGGGCCAGATAGGCCACCGTGAAGTTCCTTGTGTCGCCGGTCAGGTCGATCGCCGCGACGTAGCGGTCGTCCCGCATCTCGACATGCTGCGTGTCCGACAGCGTGTCGGCGATGTCACCCAGCTGCGCGCCCTTGCCGACCGACGGGTTCTCGATCTCCAGCCCCGCCGGCAGCAGGTCGACGATCAGGGCCTGGTGGTCCAGATCGTCGGTGGCGCGGCCCCGCAGCAGCACGGTGACCAGATCGCCCTGCTTCACCGCCGTCTTGGCCGGGTCGAAGGGCCGGCCGTCGCGGTCGAGATAGGTGCGGACGATCTCGAACCCGTCGCCGCCCGCCGGCAGCGGCGCCCCCGGCACGCCGCGCACCGTCAGCACCTGGCGCATCGGCCCGCTGCCGGTGTTCTTCACCGGGATGCCGGCGGCCAGGGTCGGGGCGTCCGGGGTGTAGCGGTAGACGGTGCCGGGATTCGCCACCGCCTTGCCGGCGACGTCGAGCGACAGCGGCGTGGCGCCGTCCAGCGCCGCGTCGGCCGCGATCAGCAGCCAGGTCATGTCCTGGGTGCTCCACCACTTGTCCTTGGCAAACAGGTCGGCGGCGACATCGACCTGCTGCAGCACCTCGTCCTGCGACTGCTTGGCCTCGTGCAGCAGCGCCGCGGTGGCGGCGTGGTCGCGCAGCGGCGAGCCGTAATCGCCATAGAAGTTGTCCGGACGCTCGGTCGAGGTCGCCGCGGCGAAGCCCTTGGCGGTGCGCGCCGTGTCGCCGAACTGGGCGGCGGCCGCGGCGATCTGCGCCTGCGACACCGGTGTCTGGTACTTCGGCAGGCAGTTGTCGACGTAGTAGCGCATGGTGCCGACATCGCCGCCGCCGGCCCGGGCCACGACATAGAGCGCATAGGCGCTGGCCGGGGTGCATTCCGAGCGCGCCTCGTACCAGTCGAGGTAGTTCGACAGGAACTTGATGCCGCGCTGATACGCCCGCTCCGGGATGCGGTAGCCGCCCTCGGCCCGCGCCCGGGTCAGGAAGTCGAGCGCATAGGCCGACAGCCACGGGTTGGCGTCGCCGAAGGGCGACCACATGCCGAAGCCGCCGGCCGGCTGCTGCGCCGTCATGATCCGGTCGATCGCGCCCTGCACCTTGCGGTGCACGTCGTCCGGCTTGAAGCCGCTGTCGATCTTCTCCGCCACCTTTGAGACATAGAGCAGCGGCAAGGCGCGGCTGGTGGTCTGCTCGACGCAGCCATAGGGGTAGTCGTCCAGCGCCTTCAGCAGGCCCGGTATGTCGAAGGTCGGCCGGGTGGAGAAGCTGGCGAAGACCTGCACGGTGTCGGGCAGGAAGCCGCGCGTCAGGTCGGCGTTCAGCACCACCGACTGGTTCGGCTGCACCAGGGTGGCGACGCGGTCGGTGGTCAGCGCCTGGGCCGGGCGCACCGACAGGTCCCAGTCGCGGTCGCGCTGGAAACCGTCGGGGCCGGTGACGCTGATCCTGATCTTACCGACGCCGGTGGCGGTCGCGGTCAGCGGGATCGTCCGCCGCGCCTCCGCCCCCGGGGCTACATTCTGGGTGAACTGGGCGGCGTCGGCGGCGACCGCGAGCGGGCCCTCGGCCGAGACGCGGATTCCGTAGTCGCCGGCCGGGCCGGAGAGGTTGCGCAGCGAGAAGGTCAGCTGCGCCTGGTCCTTCGGCGCCAGGAAGCGCGGCACGCCGATCTCGGCGATCACCGGGTCGCGCACTTTCATGGCGATGGAGGCGGAGCCGAGCGAGCCCGGCGTCCAGGCCACCGCCATCAGCCGCAGCTCGCCGTCGAAATCCGGCAGGTCGAGCGGCACAGTGACGCGCCCGTCGGCCCCGACCGGCAGGATCCCGCTGTACAGCGCGACGGTGCGGGTGGAGCGCTTCGGCAGCCCGGCCATCTGCTGGGCCGCGGCGTCGCCGCCGGTGCGGACCTGGCCGCGGCGGCCGTCGCTGATGATCAGCCTTCCATAGGCGTCGCGCATCTCCACGCCCAAGGCGCGGCGGCCGAAATAATGGTCCGCCGGGTCGGGCGACTGGAAGTCGGTGAGCAGCAGGATGCCCTCATCCACCGCCGCCAGCGTGACCCAGGCCTTCTGGCCCTGCGGCACGTCGGTGATGGTGAGTGGAAGGTCGAGCCGCTGGTTCGGCCGGATCTCCGCCGGCGCGTCGATCGACACGCCCAGCACCCGCTCGGTGACGTCGATGCCGAACCAGGCGACGCCGACGGCGCGGCCAGGACCGTGCCGCCGCTCCCCGCCCTCGCCCGAGGGGCGGAAGGCGGTGGCCAGTACATAGGCGCCGGAGCCCCAGTCGGACGACACCGGGATCTCGACGGTGGCGCCATCGGCCGGGACGGCGACGTCGCGCGTCTCCAGCACCCGGTCATTGGCGATGAACAGCAGCACGTCGCCGGCGAAGGGCGGCTCGATCCGCACCCGGGCGGTATCGCCGGCCTTGTAGCTGGTCTTGTCGAGCGCGACGGTCAGCTTGTCCGGGGTCGGGTTCGGGTCGTCCGACACCCACCAGCCGGCATAGAAGCGGGACGAGGTGGCGCCGCCGCCCTTCGGATCGTAGACGTCGAGCCGAAAATTGCCCCAGCCCACCGCCTGGCGGATCGCCGCCGGCGCGTTCGGGGCGACGTCGACCGTGCCGTCCGCCACCTTGCGGTCGCGGGTGACGACCTTGTAGTCCCAGTGCCCGTCGGTCGAGAACCACTGGTAGTCGTGGATCTCCTCCACCAGGTCCCAGCGCAGGCCCTTGATCGCGGCCGGGCGGCCGCCGGCGTCGAGGCCGATGACCTCGAACCGAGCATCGGCGCCTTCCTGCAGCGAGCCGGAGAACAGCGGCTTCAGGCCGATCCAGGGATGCTCCTGCCGCACCGGCAGGGTCGTAGTCTCATTGGCGGTGCGGCCGCTGGAATCGAACACCGCGGTGCGCAGCTCGGCCTCGAGCGGCACGGTGGTGTCGGGCAGCGCGTCGAGCAGGATGTCGACCCGGCTCTGCCCCGCCGCGTCGGTCGCCGGGGTGGTGATCGGCCGGGTGCGCGGCGAGAAGGCGTCCTGCACCAGGCCGAACTGGTAGTCGGCATAGTCCGGGAAGGGCTTGGCCGCCTGGCGCAGGGTCAAGCTGGCCTCGGTCGCCAGCTCGGCCGCCGGCGCGCCGTACAGGAACTGGGCGTCGATGGTGACCGCCGCCGGCTTGGCGACGCGCAGGTCCTTGGCGTCGGTCTTCAGGTCGACCCGGATCCGCGCCGGCACGAAATCCTCGACCTGGAACGGGGTGCTGCCGATCGCCTGGCCCTTCGGGTCGACATAGGCCTCGGCGGTCCAGGTGCCGGTATAGGCGCTGTCCGCCAGCGGCACGTCGATGCTGTAGGAGCCGCCGCCCTGGTCGGTCGCCTGCTGGACCTGGGCCTCGACCCCGTCCGGCCGGCTGATCTTGACCGTCAGCGGCACGCCGTCGATCGCCGCCGCGCGCTCGTTGCGCAGCAGCGTGGTCAGGTGCACCGTCTCGCCCGGACGGTAGACGCCGCGCTCCGGATACAGGAAGGCGTCGAGCGGCCCCGGCTCCGCCCGCCCGCTGACGCCGCGGTCGGACAGGTCGAAGGCCGGGCCGGTCAGCTCCAGGAAGGTGAAGTCGCCGGAGCCGTAGGCATAGACCGCGGCCGGCCGGTTGCCGCCCTGCCCGGCCATCACCCCGGCCGGGAAGGTGGCGAGGCCGCCGGCATCGGACTCGGCCTCGCCCAGCACCGTATTGTTGCGGGCGATCAGCGCCAGCTTGACGCCGCCCTGGGCCTTGGCCGAGGACAGCGAGCGCGCCGCCACGGTCAGCCCCTGCTGGCCGGAGAAGGTGGCGAGGCCGAGATCGGTGACCACGATCCACTGCGTGCCCGGGGTCTGGTAGCTGTCCTCGTCGACCTTGGCGTCGACCGCCGAGAGCAGGTAGACGCCGGGCTTCGGCTGCGGCAGCACCGTGTCCATCGGCACGCCGGTCACCACCGCCTTGTTGGTCTGGCTGTCGACCGGCATGGTGCCGGTCCACACCTCCTCGCCCGCATCCTGGGCCAGGCTGTCGACGTCGTAGCTTTCCAGCATCTGGCCGATGCGGCCCTGCGCCACCTGGTCGACCAGGTTGCGGTCGTTGATGCGCAGCAGCCGCAGCTTGACCTCGGAGACGTTGACCGTGGTCACCGGCACCGTGCCCTCGCCGCCCTTCGGCAGGACATAGGCGCTGCCGCGGAACACCACGCTGGCCGGGCGGTCGTCGACCGTCAGGTCGAAGCTGTCATCGGCGGCCAGCACGTCGCCGTCGACCGACTTGATGCCGGCCAGCAGCGTCACCGAGTAGGTCTGGCCGAAGGACACGCCCTCGAGGCACAGCTGCCGGTCCGACGGGATCACCTCGACCGGCACCGCCGGCTCGATCCGGACATAGTCGGAGTAGCGGACGGTGCGGCCGTCGACGATCGGGTCGGAGAAATCGGCGCAGAGCTGCGGCGCGTCGCGGTCGTTCTGGACATAGGTCGAGGTGACGCGGAAGCCGTACTGCTCGCGCAGGTTGCTGGCGTATTCGGTGTTGTCGTCGCTCGGCGCCAGCTGCGCGCCCTCGGCCGCGATCTTGATCGCCTCGCGGCCCTTGTCCTGCTGCTCCAGCCCCCGGGCCAGCAGGATCAGGGCGGCGCCGCGCAGCTTGTCGGTGGCGGCGTTCTCATAGGCGGCATAGGCGGCGCTCAGCGCGTTCTGCGACGAGGAGTCGGTCTGCTGCAGCGCCTGGGCCAGGCCGTACCAGGCGCCGGCATCGGTGGGGCGCTGGCCGAGGATCAGCTGGTAGGCGTTGACCGCGTCGTCCCAGCGCTCGCCCTGGACGGCGTCGGCGGCGCGGGCCCGCAGCGACTTCAGGTCGGCCCGCTGGTCCGGCGGGGTGGCGCTGGCCTGCTGCTCCAGCTTCTTGGCGAAGGTGGCCATGCTGGCGGCGAGGCCCGGCGCCTCATAGGCGGAGGCGGCGGGAGGCAGGGCCAGCGTCGCGGTCAACAGCGCCGCCGCCGCGGCAAAGGTGGCGAAACGCAACTTCAAAGCCATGGCGACCCCCGTCGTCTCACCCCGGCCAAGCCGGGACTCGGCACAGACTATACGCCCGATCACGTCGAAACCATGACGCAGGCGAGGCGGCGGATCGGCCCTCCCCCCCACCGGGGCGAGGCGACTATGATCCCCCGTCCTTCGCGGAGTGCCCCATGATTCGACCCCTGGCGATCCTCCTGCCGCTGCTGGTGCCCGCCGCCGCCCTGGCCGCCGATGCGCTGACCGGCGCGCAGATCCAGGCCCAGATCGTCGGCAACACGGTGGAGGGGACGGCCGGCGACGTCGAATACACCGAGTTCTACGCCGCCGACGGCACCATCCACGGGCTGGGCGACGACGGCCCCTATGCCGGCCAGTGGACGATCGAGAACGACCACATGTGCTTCGACCTCGGCGAGACCAAGGAATGCGACAAGATCCAGCTGGACGGCAGCAAGATCCAGCTGTTCGGCGATGACGGCTCGCTGGTCGCGGTCGGGGAGCTGAAGCCGGGAAACCCCGGCAACCTCTGAGAGACCGCGGGACGGTCAGGGGACGGGCCGCGAGTCGGCATCCCGGGCCCTGTCCCTCGCCGCCTTCGCATCCCGGACCGGCGGCAAGCCGAACATCCGGCCGTATTCCCGCGTGAACTGCGACACGCTCTCATAGCCGACCGCGAAGGCGGCGCTGGCGGCCGACGCGCCCTCGGCCAGCATCAGCCGGCGCGCCTCGATCAGCCGCAGCTGCTTCTGGAACTGCAGCGGCGACAGCGAGGTGACGGCGCGGAAATGCTGGTGGAAGGATGACGGGCTCATCCCGGCCGCGGCCGCCAGCCGTTCGACCGGCAGCGGCCGCGCGAACTCGGCCC
>NZ_JANX01000239.1 GCF_000767795.1 Inquilinus limosus MP06
GCAGATCGCCGGCGTCGGCGTCACCTGGTACACCTGGCTGGAGCAGGGCCGCGCCATCCAGGTCTCCGCCCATGTGCTGGAGCAGGTGGCCCGGGCGCTGCGGCTGGACGCCACCGAGCGCACCCATCTCTTCGCCCTCGCCCATGACCGGCCGCCGCCGGAGCGCCCGGCGGAGAGCATCGGCGTCACCCCGGCCCTGCGGCGGATGCTGGAGGCGGTGGACGGCCCGGCCTATCTGGCCACGGCCTGCCTCGACGTCGCCGCCTGGAACACAGCGCTGTCGGCGGTGTTTGGCGACCTGGCCCTGCTGCCGGAGGCGGACCGCAACATGCTGTGGCTGGTCTTCGCCAGCCCCCCGCATCGCGCCGCGATCCCGAACTGGGAGACGGAGGCGCGCGGCATGCTCGCGCGCTTCCGGGTCGAGTTCGGCCGCCATCGCGACGACCCCGCCTTTTTGGCGCTGATCCGCCGGCTGGACCAGGCCAGCCACGACTTCCACCGCTGGTGGCCGGAGCAGGACGTCACGCGGCGGCCGGACCCGGTCAAGCGCTTCACCTCGCGCCACGGCCCGATGGTGCTGGAGCAGAGCGTGTTCCGGGTCGAGGAGGCGCCCGACCTGCGGCTGGTCGCCTATATCCCGGTCGACGAAGACAGCCGCCGGATCATCACCCGGCTGCGGCACGAGTGGCGGTCGGACGGCTGAGAGGCCGGGTTGCGGCGATCCCTCTTGGAAAATCCGGGACGATGGCCCCAGGATGCGCGCGACAGAGAGGCAGTCCGAGACCCCGAATGACCCAGATCCTGAAGACCATCACGCCGGTGAACGGCGGCATCTATGTCGAGCGGCCGCTGGCCACTCCGGCCGAGGCCGAGGCGGCGCTGGCCCGTGCCCGCGCGGCCCAGGCCGAATGGCGGCGCGTGCCGGTGTCGGAACGGGCGCGCCTCCTGTCTGCCGCGGTCGATGCCTTCGTCGCCGCGGGGCCGGAGATCGCGCGCGAGATCACCTGGCAGATGGGCCGGCCGGTCCGCTACACGCCCGGCGAGGTGCGCGGATTCGAGGAGCGGGCGCGCTACATGATCTCGGTGGCCGAGGGAGCCCTGGCCGATATCGATGTCGGGCCGAAGGAGGGCTTCCGCCGCTTCATCCGGCGCGACCCGCTGGGCACGGTCTTCGTCGTCGCGCCCTGGAACTACCCTTATCTGACCGCGGTCAACGCCGTGGTCCCGGCGCTGATGGCCGGCAATGCGGTGATCCTGAAGCATTCGCACCAGACCCCGCTCTGCGCCGAGCGCTTCGCCGAGGCGCTGCGGGACCTGCCGTCGGGCGTGTTCCAGCACCTCCACGCCGACCACGACACCACGGCGAAGATGATCGGCAGCGGCGCTGTCGACTTCGTCGCCTTCACCGGCTCGGTCCCCGGCGGTCGCGCGGTCGAGGAGGCCGCGGCCGGCCGCTTCGTCGGCGTCGGGCTCGAGCTCGGCGGCAAGGACCCCGGCTATGTCCGCGCCGATGCCGACCTGAAGCACGCGGTCGAGACGCTGGTCGACGGCGCCTTCTTCAACTCCGGCCAGTCCTGCTGCGGCATCGAACGGATCTATGTCCATTCGTCGGTCTACGACGCCTTCGTCGAGGGCGCGGTCGAGCTGACGAAGCAACACGTGCTGGGCGACCCGACCGAGGAGGCGACAACGCTGGGGCCAATGGTCCGGGCCTCGGCCGCCGATTTCGTGCGCGGCCAGACGGCGGAGGCGGTGCGCCAGGGCGCCCGCGCCCTGATCGACGCCAAGGGCTTCGCCGCGGACAAGCCGGGCACGCCCTATCTGGCGCCGCAGATCCTGACTGGCGTCGACCATTCGATGCGGGTGATGACCGAGGAGAGCTTCGGCCCGGTCGTCGGCATCATGAAGGTGGCGTCGGACGAGGAGGCGGTGCGGCTGATGAACGACAGCCCCTACGGCCTGACCGCGTCGGTCTTCACCCGCGACGTCGACGCCGCCATCGCCATCGGCGACCAGGTGGCGACCGGCACCTGGTTCCTGAACCGCTGCGATTACCTGGACCCGGCCCTGGCCTGGACCGGCGTCAAGGATTCCGGCCGCGGCTGCACCCTCTCGGCCCTCGGCTACGACTACCTGACCCGGCCGAAGTCGTTCCATCTGCGGCTGCCGGGGTAGGTCGGCTGCCTGTTCTTTTTGATTGTCATTGCCGGGCTTGACCCGGCAATCCAGAAAATGTCGACAGCCTCTGGATGCCCGGGTCAGGCCCGGGCATGACAGCAAGAGGCGGTCAAAGACAGGGCGGATGAAGGCGACGATGCTCAAAGGCAACTGGAACTACCCGACCGCGGTGAAGTTCGGCCCCGGCCGGATCAAGGAGCTGCCGGACCTGTGCAAGGCGCATGGCCTGACGCGGCCGCTGCTGGTCACCGATCCCGGCCTGGCCAGGCTGGCGATGATCACGGATGCCGTGGCCGCCAACGCGGCCGCCGGCATCCCGACCGCGGTGTTCAGCGACGTCAAGCCGAACCCGACCGGCAGAAACGTCGCCGACGGCGTCGCCGTCTACAAGGCAGGCGGCCATGACGGCGTCATCGCCTTCGGCGGAGGCAGCCCGCTGGACGCCGGCAAGGCCATCGCCTTCCACGCCGGCCAGTCCCGCCCGCTGTGGGATTTCGAGGATATCGGCGACTGGTGGACCCGCGCCGACGCGTCGAGGATCGCGCCGGTGATCGCCATCCCGACCACGGCCGGCACAGGGTCGGAGGTCGGGCGCGCCGGCGTCATCACCGACGAGGACGCGCATGTGAAGCGCATCATCTTCCACCCGAAGATGCTGCCCGTCGTGGTCATCGCCGACCCGGAGCTGACCGTCGGCCTGCCGCCCAAGGTCACCGCCGCCACCGGCATGGACGCGCTGGCCCATTGCCTGGAGGCGTTCTGCGCCCCCGGCTTCCACCCGATGGCCGACGGCATCGCGCTGGAAGGCACCCGGCTGATCCGGGAATGGCTGCCGGTCGCGGTCAGCGACGGCCGGAACCTGGAGGCGCGCGGCAACATGCTGGTCGCCGCCAGCATGGGCGCCACCGCCTTCCAGAAGGGTCTGGGGTCGATCCACTCCCTCGCCCATCCGCTCGGGGCGCTGTACGACGCCCATCACGGCCTGCTGAACGGCATCCTGATGCCCTACTGCATGGTCCACAACCGCGACGCCATCGAAAGCCGGATGGAGCGCCTCGGCCGCACCATCGGCCTGTCGAAGCCCAGCTTCGACACCGTGCTGGTCTGGGTGCTGGACCTGCGCCGCGAGATCGGCATCCCGCACACGCTGAAGGAGATCGGCATCGGCGACAACCGGGCCGAAGAGATCGGCCGGATGGCGGAGGCGGACCCGTCGACCGGCAGCAACGCCAAGCCGGTCAAGGCCGACGACCTGCGCGCCGTGTTCGTCGACGCGGTGAACGGGCGGCTTTAGACCCGCTTCCCTTGGTCTTGTCATCGCCGGGCTTGACCCGGCGATCCAGGGATTGCTCAGCAGCCCGAAATATTGATCCGTCATGGCGAGCCCGAAGGGGCGTGGCCATCCAGGGCCGCTCGCGGTGACCCCTGGATGGCCACGTCGCTGCGCTCCTCGCCATGACGTAGAAGGGGGATCGAAGAGTCGATCTCGCGGGCCATCGACGCCCTCCCTTTCGCCTCTTTCTCCCCGGCTACGGCTGCGCCGGCTGCCCTCTACTCGTGCGGCATTTTGCATTCCGTCGCATCGGTCGCATTGAAAATTATTAACCCCATTGCACTACACATAAGTCTTACAAGTTGGTCAGGCACCGGGGGCGGGTGGGCCTTAGCCGGTGCGTTCCGGTTTCGGGAATCTGGCCATGAAGCGCTCGGTTATGGGGGTCGTCGCGGTCCTCGGCATCGCCATTGCGGCCATCGCCTGGCAGCGCTTCGGCAATGCGGACGCGATCGAGCGCAGCGGCAAGGCCGCCGAGGCCGGCGGCCAGCCCGGATCCTCGAAGACCACCGGCGGGCGGTCGATCCCGGTCGTCACCGCCTCGGTCGAGCAGAAATCCGTCGCCACCGCCATCTCCGCCATCGGCACGGTCGAGCCGATCTCCACCGTCCTGGTCAGCTCGCGCATCGACAGCCAGGTGATGCAGGTCCATGTCGCCGACGGCCAGACCGTGCAGGCCGGCGACCTTCTGTTCACGCTCGACGACAAGCCGGCCAAGGCCGCGATCGCCCTGGCCCAGGCCAACTTGGCCAAGGACCAGGCCGACCGCGACCAGACCGCGGGGGATGTCGAGCGCGACAAGCCGCTGGTCAAGACCGGCGCGGTCTCGCAGCAGGCCTATGACCTGGCGGTCGCCGCCGCCAAGCGGGCGGAGGCCAGCGTCGCCGCCGACCAGGCCAATCTCGACCAGGCGCAGCTGACCCTGTCCTACACCCAGATCCGGGCGCCGATCACCGGCCGCCTGGGCGTCGTCTCGGTCACCGCCGGCAACCTTGTCAAGGCCAACACCACCAGCAGCAATTCCAACAGCGGCGCGGTGACCAGCCTGGTCACCATCACCGAGGTGAACCCGATCCGCATCGCCTTCACCGTGCCGGAGCGGAACCTGGACGCCATCCGGGCGGCGATGACCGGCCCGACCCCGCCGAAGGTCGAGGCCTTCGACAGCGACGGCCGACGCCGCATCGCCACCGGGCAGCTGAGCTTCATCGACAGCACGGTCGACACCCGGTCCGGAACCATCCCGCTGAAGGCGACTTTCGACAATGCCGCTTTCGCCCTGTGGCCGGGGCAGTTCGTGCGCGTCTCGCTGCAGCTCGGCACCCAGGACAACGCCATCACCGTGCCGACGGTGGCGCTGCAGGCCGGCCAGGACGGCGCCTTCGTCTTCGTCGCCAGGCCCGACGGCACCGCCGAGGTGCGGCCGGTGACGGTGGCGCGGACGGTGGGCGACACCGCGGTGGTCGCCGAGGGGCTGAAGCCGGGCGAGAAGGTGGTGACCGAGGGCCAGCTGCGGCTGATGCAGGGCAGCCGCATCAGCGAGAAGACGGCCGGCACGCCGACCTCGACGCCACCGCGCGCCGACGGCGTCGCCTCCGCCGTCAGCCCCACCTGATCCGGGCGCGGAGGCCACGGCCATGAACCTCTCGGAGCTCTGCATCCGCCGCCCGGTGATGACGACCCTGCTGACGGGCGCCATGGTGCTGGCCGGCCTGTTCGCCTTCGGCCAGCTGCCGATCGCGGCGCTGCCCAACACCGATTTCCCGGTGATCAACGTCTCGGCCAGCCTGCCCGGCGCCAGCCCGGATACGATGGCGAGCTCGGTGGCGACGCCGCTGGAGAAGCAGTTCGAGACCATCGCCGGCATCCAGTCGATGTCCGCGACCTCGGTCCAGGGCGCGACCACCATCACCCTGGAATTCGACTTGAACCGCGACATCGACGCGGCCGCCGCCGACGTGCAGTCCGCCATCACCGCGGTGCAGCGCAAGCTGCCGCCGGAGATGACGTCGCCGCCGAGCTACCGCAAGGTCAACCCGGCCGACGCGCCGATCCTGCTGCTGTCGGTCAGCAGCGACACGCTGCCGCTGGCGACACTCGACAACTATGCCGAGCAGGTGATCTCGCCCAGCCTGTCGACGCTGAGCGGCGTGGCCCAGGTGTCGATCTATGGCAGCCAGAAATACGCCGTCCGCATCCAGGTCGACCCCGACGCGCTGAACCATCGCGGCATCAGCGTCGACGACATCCAGAGGGCGGTCGCCGCCGCCAACGTCAACACCCCGGTCGGCACCCTGCAGGGCCCGCAGCAGCAGCTGATCCTGCAGGCCGACACGCAGATGTACGACGCCAAGGCCTTCGCCGACCTGATCGTCGCCTCGCCCAACGGCATGCCGGTGCGCCTCGGCGACGTCGCCAAGGTGATCGATTCCGTCGAGAACGACCAGACCGCGAGCTGGTTCGACCAGAACCGGTCGATCGTGCTGGCCGTGCAGCGCCAGCCGGATGCCAATACCGTCGCCATCGTCGACGCGGTGAAGGAGCTGCTGCCGAAGTTCAGCGCCGACATGCCGCCCTCGGTGAAGATAAGCGTCCTGAACGACCGGTCGACCTCGATCCGCCAGGCGGTCGAGGACGTACAGTTCACGCTGGGCCTGACCATCGCCCTGGTGGTGATGGTGATCTTCCTGTTCCTGCGCCGGCTGTCGGCCACCATCATCCCGACCGTGACGGTGCCGATCTCGCTGATCGCGACGGTCGCCGGCATGTATCTGTGCGGCTTCTCGATCGACAACATCTCGCTGCTGGGCCTGACGCTCTCGGTCGGCCTGGTGGTCGATGACGCGATCGTGATGCTGGAGAACATCGTCCGCTATATCGAGGAGGGCATGAAGCCCTTCGAGGCGGCGCTGAAGGGCAGCCGCGAGATCGGCTTCACCATCCTGTCGATCACCCTGTCGCTGGTCGCCGTGTTCATCCCGGTGCTGCTGATGGGCGGCGTGGTCGGCCGGATCTTCAACGAGTTCGCGGTCGTCGTGACCATGTCGATCGCCGCCTCGGCATTCGTCTCGCTGACGCTGACGCCGATGATGTGCTCCCGCTTCCTGCACGGCCATGACGAGGAGAAGCCGGAGGGCGTGCTGGGCCGGACGCTGGAGCGTGGTTTCGACGCCATCCTCGGCTTCTATTCCCGCACGCTGCGCTGGTGCCTGGCGCACCGCCCGGTGATGCTGCTGGTGTTCTTCGGCACCATCGCCGGCACCATGCTGCTGTTCCAGGCGATCCCGAAGGGCTTCTTCCCGACCGAGGATCTGAGCCAGATCCTGGTCACCACCCAGGCGCGGCAGGATGTGTCCTTCGACGCCATGGCCGGGCTGCAGAGCCAGGTCCGCGACGTGTTCCGGAAGTCGCCCTATGTCGACCACGTGGTGTCCAGCATCGGCACCAACGGCTATGGCGGCACGCTGAACTCCGGCCGGCTGTTCGTGCAGCTGAAGCCGAAGGAGCAGCGGCCGCCGCTCGACACCGTGATCTCCGACCTGCGGCGGCAGCTCGGCCAGGTCTCCGGCATCGACTGCTACATGGTGCCGGTGCAGAACCTGCGCGTCGGCGGCCGCACCTCCTCCGCCCAGTACCAGTTCGTGATGCAGGGGCTGAACCAGCAGGAGCTGTACAGCTGGGCCGGCAGGATGACGACCGAGATGCGGAAATCGTCGGTGCTGCAGGACGTGGTCAGCGACCTGCAGCTCAGCGCCCTGCAGGCGACGCTGAAGGTCGACCGCGACAAGGCGGCCCAGCTGGGCGTCACCAGCGACGCGCTGCGCTCGACCCTCTATGGCGGCTTCGGCACCGAGCAGATCTCGACCATCTTCACCTCGGTCGACAGCTATGAGGTGATCCTCGAGCTCGACCCCGCCTTACCGTGGTCGGCGGATTCCCTCGACAAGATCTATGTCCACTCCTCCAACGGAGACCTGGTGCCGCTCGGCGCCTTCGCCACGGTGGAGCGCACGGCCGGGCCGCTGTCGGTCAACCAGCAGGGCCAGCTGCCGGCCGTCACCATCTCCTTCAACGTCGCCGGCGACAAGTCGCTGAGCGACGCGACGGCGGAGATCGACCGGATCATGGCCGCGATCAACCTGCCGGTGACCATCACCACCTCCTATGCCGGCAACGCCCAGGTGTTCCAGCAGTCGCTGCAGAACCAGGGCATGCTGCTGCTCGGCGCGGTGCTGACGATCTACATCGTGCTCGGCATTCTCTATGAGAGCTTCACCCACCCGCTGGTGATCCTCTCCGGCCTGCCCTCGGCGGCCATCGGTGCCCTGGGCACGCTGATGCTGTTCCGCACCGACCTGTCGGTGATCGCGATCATCGGCGTGCTGATGCTGATCGGCATCGTCAAGAAGAATGCGATCATGATGATCGACTTCGCGCTGAACGCGCAGCGCAGCGAGAAGCTGACCGCGCGCGACGCGATCTACCGCGCCTGCACGCTGCGCTTCCGGCCGATCATGATGACCACGATGGCGGCGCTGATGGGCGCGCTGCCGATCGCCGTCGGCCAGGGGGCGAGCGCCGAGCTGCGCCAGCCGCTGGGCCTGGCCGTGGTCGGCGGCCTGATCGTGTCGCAGATGCTGACGCTCTACATCACCCCGGTGCTGTATCTCTATGTCGAGGACCTGACCCACGGCGCCCTCTCCCTCGGCCGCTGGCTTCGGCGCGGCGGCAAGGGCACGCCGGCCAAGGGCGCCGCTCACGCCCCGGCGGAGTAGGCGCTGACGCGTTGCCTCTCCCGCTTGCGGGAGAGGTCGGAGACGCGAAGCGGCTCCGGGTGAGGGGATTTTGTCGAGGCCTGGATCAGCCCTCATCCGCCAGCGCCGCGCGCTGTCGACCTCTCCCGCGTCCGGCGGGAGAGGCAAAGCAACAATCCTCGACCGGGTTCTTACCGTCGCCGGAAGAAGGCCGGCCCCAGCGGCCGCAGGCGGACGCCGTCGCGCAGCCGGGTGAAGGGCTGGGCCGCGGGGTCGGCCAGGTTCGGGCCCGGCGCCTCGACCACCAGCACCGCCTCGGCGATCGGCTCGAAATCGGCGCGGAAATGCACCGAGCTCTTCAGCGCCAGGATCCGTTGGGCCGAAGGCTCGACCCCGAGATGCCGGAACATCGCCTGGTCGGCCGCCTGCTGCTTGCGGCTGGACACGGCGACGCGCACCCCGCCCGGGTGACGCAGCAGCGCCATCGGCCCGAGCTGCATGCGGTTGCCGCCGTAGAACGGCCCGGTGCCGATGAAGCGGCCGTCGCCCAGCGCCTCCACC